>NZ_JAHCDO010000008.1:0-203305 GCF_050768835.1 Bacillus pfraonensis
AGTCTGGGCCGTGTCTCAGTCCCAGTGTGGCCGATCACCCTCTCAGGTCGGCTACGCATCGTCGCCTTGGTGAGCCGTTACCTCACCAACTAGCTAATGCGACGCGGGTCCATCCATAAGTGACAGCCGAAGCCGCCTTTCAATTTCGCGCCATGAGGCGCAAAATATTATCCGGTATTAGCCCCGGTTTCCCGGAGTTATCCCAGTCTTATGGGCAGGTTACCCACGTGTTACTCACCCGTCCGCCGCTAACTTCATAAGAGCAAGCTCTTAATCGGTTCGCTCGACTTGCATGTATTAGGCACGCCGCCAGCGTTCATCCTGAGCCAGGATCAAACTCTCCAATAAAGTTTGTCTAGCATCTAAAATAAAAATTGACGTTTCACGTTGTTTGTTTCGTTTAGTTTTCAAAGTTCAACATCGCGTTTCAGCGACTTTTATAATATAACATAATATATCATTTTCGTCAACAAGTTTTTTTAGATAACTTGTATCTCTCATTTGCTGAATCTGCCTATTATATAGACTTTTTCTACTCTACGCAAGTATTATTCTAAAAAAAATAAGAGTGGGAAAATCCCCACTCTTATTCTTCAGAAATTTCTTCGTTTCCTTCTTCATCGTCTTCTTTTTGTGCTTTTGCTACTGTTGCTACTTCTTGTTCATTCTCTAAACGAATTAGACGAACTCCTTGCGTGTTACGTCCCATTTGAGATATTTGATCGACTGGCATACGAATAATAACACCCGCAGCTGTAATTAACATGATATCTTCTTCGCCTGTTACAGATTTAACAGCTACTAACTTACCATTCTTATCTGTAATGTTACATGTTTTTAGACCTTTACCGCCTCGACTTTGTAAACGGTACTCCTCGACTGGTGTGCGTTTTCCGTAACCATTCTTCGTTACAATCAAAACATTCATATTTTCTTCAACAATTTCCATGCCTACAACTTGATCTTCATCACCTAGTGTAATTGCTTTTACACCTGCTGCATTACGCCCCATAGAACGCACATCTTGCTCATTGAAACGGATTAACATACCGTTACTTGTTCCAACAATAATATCCTTATCGCCAGATGTTAAGCGTACAGAAATTACTTCATCTTCTTCACGAAGAGAAATTGCAATTAAACCATTCGTACGTATATTTGCAAATGATGAAAGAGGTGTTCTCTTAGAAATACCTTGTTTTGTTGTGAAGAACAGGAATTGATCATCACCAAATTCACGAATTGGAATAATAGCATTGACCCACTCACCTTTATCTACTTCTAACAAGTTAATAATCGGTATACCTTTTGCCGTACGGCTATACTCTGGAATTTCATATCCTTTTGTACGGTATACTTTACCTTTGTTTGTGAAGAATAGAATATGATCATGTGTAGACGTCGTTAATAAGTGCTCAACGAAGTCATCATCATTTGTACCCATTCCTTGTACACCGCGTCCCCCACGGTTCTGCGTTTTATACGTAGAAGCTGGTAATCGTTTAATGTATCCATTATGAGTAAGTGTGATAGCAATATTTTGCTCTGGGATTAAATCTTCATCCTCAATAGATTCCAAACCGCCAATCGTAATTTCTGTTCGTCTCTTATCATTAAATCGCTCTTTTACTTCCGTTAATTCTTCACGAATAATTTCAAGAACTTTTTCTTCATCTGCTAGAATTGCTTTTAATTCCGCAATTAATTTCATTAAGTCTTGGTATTCTTGTTCAATTTTTTCACGTTCTAATCCTGTTAAACGTTGCAAACGCATATCCAAAATTGCTTGTGCTTGTTTCTCACTTAAACCGAAACGTTCCATTAATCCTTGCTTAGCGATATCAGCAGTTTTGGAACTACGTATTAAAGTAATTACTTCATCAAGATGATCTAAAGCAATTCGTAATCCTTCTAAAATATGTGCACGTGCTTCTGCCTTTTCTAATTCATAAGCAGTACGTCTACGAATTACTACTTTTTGATGCTCTAAATAATGATATAGCGTCTGTTTTAAATTTAATACCTGTGGCTCTCCATCCACAAGCGATAGCATATTAATACCGAAACTTGTTTGGAGTGCCGTATGTTTATATAAATTATTTAATAGTACGTTCGCATTTGCATCCCGACGTACTTCCATAACAACACGCATACCATTTCGATCTGATTCATCACGTAAATCTGTAATACCTTCAATTTTTTTATCACGAACTAACTCTGCAATTTTTTCAATTAATCGCGCCTTATTAACTTGATAAGGTAACTCGGTTACAATAATTGCTTGTTTTCCGTTTGCTTTTTCCTCGATTTCAACTTTTGCACGTAGTGTGATTGAGCCGCGACCCGTTTCATACGCTCTTCGAATTCCACTTCTTCCCAAGATAAGACCCGCTGTAGGGAAATCAGGGCCTGGAATACACTCCATTAACTCTGCAATTGTAATATCAGGATTATGACTCAATGCTAATACGCCATCAATTACTTCCCCAAGCTGGTGCGGTGGAATATTTGTTGCCATACCAACCGCAATACCTGTTGTACCATTCACTAACAAGTTAGGGAAGCGCGCAGGTAATACAATTGGTTCTCTTTCAGAACCATCATAGTTATCTTGGTAATCTATTGTATTTTTCGTAATATCACGCAATAGTTCCATAGAAATCTTAGACATTCTTGCTTCGGTATAACGCATTGCCGCTGCTGAATCACCGTCGATAGAACCGAAGTTACCATGACCATCAACAAGCATATAACGTTGACTAAAGTCTTGCGCCATACGTACCATTGTCTCGTAAACAGCTGAATCACCGTGTGGGTGATACTTACCAATTACTTCACCGACAATACGCGCTGATTTTTTATATGCTTTATCAGCTGTAATTCCTAAATCATTCATTGCGTATAAAACCCTGCGATGCACAGGTTTTAATCCATCACGAACATCTGGTAGTGCACGAGATACAATAACACTCATCGCGTAATCTAAAAATGAGGTACGCATTTCATGACTAATATTAACCTCTCGAATTCGTGCTTGTTGTTGATTGTCTGACATCAACCAGCACCTCCTCTTACATTTCCGTTACATATACATTGATTTATATGTAGAAGACAGGAACACTCAGATTCCTGTCATTACTTACTTAAATATCAAGGTTTTTCACGTATTTTGCATTTTCTTGGATAAAGTTGCGTCGTGGCTCTACTTTATCACCCATTAAAATTTCAAATGTTTCATCTGCTTCAATTGCATCTTGCAGCGAAACTTGAAGTAATGAACGTACCTCTGGGTCCATTGTCGTCTCCCATAATTGAGCTGGATTCATTTCTCCAAGACCTTTATAACGTTGGATTCCTGGTTTTGGTTGAGCTGGTAATTCTGCTAATATCTTTTCAAGCTCTTTTTCATTGTAAGCATATTGAATCTTTTTCCCTTGTTGCACTTTAAACAATGGTGGTTGTGCAATATATACATACCCATGTTCAATGATTTGACGCATATAACGATAGAAGAACGTTAATAATAGAGTACGAATATGCGCACCATCGACATCGGCATCGGTCATGATAATAACTTTGTGATAACGAGCTTTTGCAATGTCAAAATCCCCACCGATATTTGTACCAATCGCCGTAATAATCGTACGCACCTCGTCATTAGATAAGATTTTATCTAATCGTGCCTTTTCGACATTAATAATTTTACCCTTAAGTGGTAAAATCGCCTGGAAGTGACGATCACGTCCTTGTTTTGCAGAACCTCCCGCGGAGTCACCCTCTACGATGTAAATTTCACTAATCGAAGGATCTTTGGAAGAACAGTCCGCAAGTTTCCCTGGCAAACTAGATACTTCTAGCGCACTCTTTCGGCGTGTTAATTCACGCGCTTTCTTCGCTGCTACACGCGCGCGTGCTGCCATTGTTCCTTTTTCTACAATCTTACGGGCAACATTTGGATTCTCAAGTAAAAACTTTTCGAACGCTTCTGAGAAAACAGACTCTGTAATCGTTCTCGCTTCACTATTTCCAAGTTTTGTTTTCGTTTGTCCTTCAAACTGCGGATTTGGATGTTTGATAGAGACAATTGCTGTTAATCCTTCACGTACATCTTCACCTGTTAGGTTACTGTCTGCATCTTTTAAGATGTTATTTTTCCGTCCATAATCATTTATCACACGTGTTAATGCCGTCTTGAAACCAACTTCATGTGTACCACCTTCATACGTATGAATATTATTCGTAAATGAATAAATGTGGTTTGTATAACCTTCATTATATTGAAGGGAAACTTCAACCTGAATTCCATCTTTTGAGCCCTCTACATATACAGGTTCTTCGTGGATTGGTTGTTTTGAACGATTTAAATGTTCAACATAAGATTTAATTCCACCTTCATAATGGAATTCTTTCTTTTGTTTATTCTCACGCTTATCTTCAATTGTTAATTTAATATTACGATTTAAAAATGCTAATTCACGCATACGAGTTGCTAATGTATCAAAATCGTATTCTGTCGTTTCTTTGAATATTTCTGGATCTGGCTTAAAACGAGTTATCGTTCCTGTACGATCAGTTTCACCGATTACCTTTAAATCTGCAACCGGGATACCTCGTTCATACTTTTGATAATGAATTTTGCCTTCACGATGTACAAATACTTCTAACTCTGTTGATAGAGCATTTACAACAGATGCACCTACACCATGCAAACCACCGGAAACTTTATAACCGCCACCGCCAAATTTACCACCAGCGTGAAGTACGGTCATAATAACCTCGACAGCAGGACGTCCCATTTTTTCCTGTATACCTACTGGAATACCACGACCATTATCTGTTACACGAATACTATTGTCTTCTTCAATAGCAACGTTAATTTCATCACAGTATCCTGCTAACGCTTCGTCAATACTATTATCTACAATTTCCCATACAAGGTGATGAAGACCTTTTCCACTTGTAGATCCAATATACATACCCGGACGTTTTCGAACTGCTTCTAGTCCCTCAAGTACTTGTATTTGACTTTCATCATATGAATTCTCTTGCATTTGCTTTTGTTCCATTGACACAAAGATCACCTACTTTTCCATTTAAACAGAAACTACGTTCTGTCTATTTCACAATCTACCGTGCCGCTTTTTACATGAATTGTTTTCGCTTGCTTTAATGTTTCGTGTTCAATTCCGTCGACACTCGTCGTTGTCACAAATGTTTGCACTTTTCCTTGAATTGTATTTAACAGATGTGATTGACGATAATCATCTAATTCTGATAATACATCATCTAATAAGAGGATTGGATATTCCTTAACCTCTGAATAAATCAATTCAATTTCAGCTAACTTTAGGGAAAGTGCGGTTGTTCGTTGTTGTCCTTGAGAACCAAAGACTTGAACATTTTTACCATTAACGAAGAATTGCAAATCGTCACGATGAGGACCAATTAAAGTTGTACCACGGAAAATTTCACGTTGTTTCACAGATTGAAAACTTTCATAGTATACTTCTTTTATTTTCGACAAATCCATTGATTCTGATACATCTACGCTTGGTTTATAAACTATTTCTAGTTCCTCTAACCCCCTACTAATACCACGATGAATGGGAGCAGCCCATTCTTGTAGTAAATGTAGAAATTCAAAACGTTTTTGCAAAATTTTTGTACCATGTTCAATGAGTTGGAGTGTAAATACATCCAACATCGTCTCCTCATTTTTACTATTCCCTTGCATTTTCTTAAGCAAGTGATTTCGCTGCGTGAGCACTTTTTGATATTGACTTAATTCATACAAATAGACAGGAGCTATTTGCCCAAGTTCCATATCTAAAAAGCGTCTTCGTATTTGAGGGCTTCCTTTTACAAGATTTAAATCTTCTGGGGCAAACATAACAACATTCATTTCACCAATATATTGGCTTAACTTTTGTTGTTCTAGTTGATTTAATTTTGCCTTTTTCCCTTTTTTAGAAATATTTAATTCTAAAGACAAGGAACTGTTTCGCTTTTTTAACCTACCTTTTATTTTACCATAATCCTCATCCCACTGGATAAGTTCACGATCGTTCGAAGTTCGATGAGACTTGGCCATCGCTAATACATAAATAGCTTCCATCAAATTCGTTTTCCCTTGGGCATTTTCACCAATAATTACATTCACTTTATCCTCAAAGGAAAGATCTAGATATTCATAATTGCGATAATTTTTTAATTGTAATTCTGTAATATACAAAGGGCTCCCCCTTTATGCTTGAACTTGAAATGTTCCGTTTCCCGGAATTTCAACAATATCATTTGCATACAACTTTCGGCCTCTTCTATTTTCCAGTTCTTGATTCACATACACTTCGTACTCTTGTAAGAACCATTTAACAGCACCGCCTGTATCAATCACATCAGCTAATTTTAAAAATTGTCCTAGTGTAATGTACTCAGTTGAAATTTTAATACGTTTCATAAAATCGCTCACTTTCTGAAAGTGTTCATTCTTTCATTGTACTAAATAAACTAGCATTAGGAAAGTAATACCCGTAAAAGTACGGATTGTAGCTGGAACTACATGAGTACCGAACTTTTTGCACATCCTCTAAAATCAAATAAGGGTCACTAGCATATTAAAACTAGCAACCCTCACCTCTCACTTAGTAAGTACGAACTGGTAAAATTAATTGGATGATGGAATCATCATTTACTGTACGAATTAAGAACGGTCTCATAGCCCCAGTAAAACTAATTTTAATTTCTGTACTGTCTAATGCTTTTAATGCGTCCATCATATATTTTGCACTAAAGGAGATTTTTAATTCTTCCCCTTCTACTTTCTCACATTGAACTTCCTCTACTACTTTCCCGATCTCTGGTGAATTTGAAGAAAGCTCTAGCATTTGCTCTTCTAACGTTGATAATTTCACAACATTATTGCGACCATCCCTTGCCAATAAAGAAGCACGATCAATTGCTTGTAAAAATTCTTTTGTATTTACAAAGATGTCCGTTTTGCTTTCTGCCGGGATTAGACGTGTTGTATCTGGGTAATTCCCTTCTAACAATCTTGAGAAGAATAATAAATGTTTCGTTCGGAATAATACTTGATACTCCGTAATAACGATATCTACCATTTCTTCAGACTCATCTAAAATTTTGCTCAGTTCATTTAAACTTTTACCAGGTATAACAACATTTGCTTGAAACTCATCAGAAATTGTATGCCCTTCAATCTTCGCTTTACGAAGTGCTAGTCTGTGACTATCTGTTGCAATACAAGTCAGCTCGCTGTTATATACTTTCCAGTTTACACCTGTCAAGATCGGACGAGTTTCTGAAGTTGAAACAGCAAATACGGTTTGACGAATCATGTGTTTTAGTAGATCTGTAGGAATCTGAAATACATGATGTTCTTCAATTTGCGGTAATAATGGATATTCAGCAGAATCTAAACCATTTAAATTAAATTCTGATTTTCCAGATTTTATTTTTGTCATAAAATGATTTTCCACAGAAATTTCTACTGTGTCTTTTGGTAATTTTTTTACGATCTCACTAAAATATTTTGCTTGTAAAACAATACTCCCTGATTGTGCAATTTCAACAATTTCTTTTCCGTTTTCTTCAACTGGGATAAAAGATTCAATCGAAATATCAGCGTCACTTCCTGTTAATGTAACACCTTCTTCAGTTGCTACAACTTTAATTCCTGTAAGAATGGGAATTGTTGTACGAGAGGAAACGGCCTTCATTACATCTTGTACACTTCTTACAAGGTAGTCTTTTTGAATTGTAAAACGCATAGCGAAAACCTCCGGCAAGTATAGAATTTTATTTATTAAATAAAGATAAAAAATAGTAGTAATAGTAATAGGGCTTGTGGATATGTGGATAACTCTATTTAAAGACGGAAAAACAGTCTATCTACATGTGGATAGACTGTGTGTAAAACCAGCAAAGTTATTCACACTATTCAGCTACTACTTTAAAATATCATTAATTTCTTCAACTTGTTTTTGAAGTTGTGTATCAGTTTTTAATAGTTTTGAAATTTTTTCGTGCGCATGAATGACGGTTGTATGGTCACGTCCGCCAAATTCTTCGCCAATTTTAGGTAAAGATGAATCTGTTAACTCACGTGATAGATACATTGCGATTTGGCGAGGAAATGCGACTGATTTTGTGCGTTTTTTTGCTTTAAAATCCTCTAATTTAACTTGAAAAACATCCCCGACTGCTTTTTGAATATCGTAAATAGAAATAATTTTTGGTTTAGAATTTGGAATAATATCTTTAAGTGCTTCAGCAGCTAAATCGGCATTGATGTCTTTATTTATTAGAGATGAATAAGCAACAACTCGAATAAGTGCACCTTCTAATTCACGAATGTTCGAGTCAATTTGATTTGCAATATAGAGCATGACCTCATTTGGAATATCAAGGCCTTCCGCTTTCGCCTTTTTTCGTAAAATCGCAATTCTTGTTTCTAAATCTGGCGGCGTAATATCTGTAATAAGCCCCCACTCAAAACGGGAACGAAGGCGATCTTCTAATGTCGGAATCTCTTTTGGCGGTCTGTCACTTGAGATTACAATTTGCTTGCTTTCCTCATGTAATGCATTAAATGTATGGAAGAATTCTTCTTGTGTTTGTTCTTTCCCAGCAAGAAATTGAATATCATCTATAAGTAAGACATCGACATTACGATATTTATTACGGAAATCGACTGCTTTATTATCACGGATGGAGTTAATAAACTCATTTGTAAATTTTTCTGATGATAAATAAACGACTTTGGCATTCGGATTATGCTCAATGACATAATGTCCAATTGCATGCATTAAGTGCGTTTTTCCAAGTCCGACTCCTCCATAAATAAATAGTGGGTTATATGCTTTTGCTGGTGCTTCAGCAACTGCTAATGAAGCTGCATGAGCAAAACGGTTCCCAGAGCCAATAACAAATGTATCAAATGTATATTTTGGATTTAACATGCTCTGTGGTAAGTGATTAGACTCATCATTTATTCTTTTCTTTTTAGCAGGAGGAAAGTCAATCTCCTCTTCAGTTTGACTTTGGGGAATAATAAAGCGAATTTCTAATTTTGCTCCTGTTAGATCATAGAGTGTTTCTGAAATGAGCTCCGAATAATGGGATTCTAGCCAGTCACGAGCAAATTCATTTGGAGCTGTAATCGTTAATACATCTTTTTTTAAAGCGTGTGCCTTGGTTGATTTCAACCATGTCTCATAACTTGGTTTACTAACCTTTTTTTCTAGTTCTTTCAAAGCACTATTCCATAAATCAGAGATATTTTCCAAGGGTGTCCCTCCTTTACAAAGATGGTAAAAGAATAAGGTTGTGCAACGATTGTACAACCTTAAAAATAGATAATGTATATTTATACGAAACGTATTTTAAAACCTAAAAACGTCGTTTGTATACGAGATAGAGTTTTCGACAAAAAATACAGATGTGGACAACTATTTACCCACATGTGAGTATAACTGTCCACATGTTATGCACAATTTGTGGATAAAATACAGATGTGGAAAACTTGTTCAAGGTGAAAACACAACTATAATATCAAAAAAAGATAGCGATAGCAATGAATTTCAGAAAGTTATCCACAAAATCAATACCTTGTGGAATAAACTTGTCCACAATACGATATACTGTGTAAAAGTGAAAAAATAATTTGTGGATATAAAAAAGTGAAAAATTCGTTATCCACAAATAAATAAAACGGCTGTGAAAAAAATTGTGAATAGGTTCAAAATGAATATTTGATGAAAATTTGGAGAACCATTGACATTTTCCTAGTTGATTAACTATAATTTATAAGACTGTCTTTAACAGATATTCCTCAGGGAGGTGTCATATAATGAAAAGAACTTACCAACCAAATAAACGTAAGCGCAGCAAAGTACATGGTTTCCGCAGCCGTATGAGCACAGCGAACGGACGTAAAGTGCTAGCAGCTCGTCGTCGTAAAGGAAGAAAAGTATTATCTGCGTAGACCACTGATCGTTCAGTGGTCTTTTTTTCTAGTAATAATGAATTTCCGCTGATGAAATACAGGAGTGTCAATTGATATGAAGAAAAAGAATCGTATAAAAAAAAATGATGAATTTCAGGCTGTTTTTCAAAATGGAAAATCAAATGCAAATCGTCAGTTTGTGGTATATCAGCTTGATAAAGCAGAGCAACCATACTTTCGTATTGGTCTTTCCGTTAGCAAAAAGTTAGGAAATGCAGTAGTGCGTAATCGAATTAAGCGTATGATTCGCCAATCGATTGCAGAATTGAAAGATGAGATAGATTCTGGAAAAGATTTTGTTATAATAGCAAGGAAGCCTTGTGCAGATATGACATATGAACAATTAAAGAAAAGCTTAATTCATGCCTTTAAGCGCTCTGGTATTAAAATTACAAACAAGTAGCGTAGGAAAAGGGAAATGAATTACACTATATACATACCGAAACAAGGAGGAGCAGGCTGTGAAAAAGAAGATAGGCTTACTAGCTATGGTTATTGCTTTAATGGCGATCACTGCGGGCTGTAGTGAAGTGAATCAGCCGATTACACCGAAAAGCACAGGGATTTGGAATGAATATTTCGTATACCCGCTTTCTCAGTTAATCACATATTTTGCAAACTTATTTGGTAGTAATTATGGTTTAGCGATTGTTGTTACGACTCTTATTATTCGTTTTGCATTATTACCATTAATGATTAAACAAACGAAGAGTACGAAGGCAATGCAAGCACTACAACCAGAAATGGTGAAATTAAAAGAGAAATATAGCTCTAAAGATCAAGCAACACAACAAAAACTGCAACAAGAGATGATGCAGTTGTATCAAAAGAATGGTGTAAACCCGTTAGCTGGTTGTTTACCAATCTTTGTTCAAATGCCAATTTTATTTGCATTTTATCATGCAATTATGAGAACGGAAGAGATTAGTAAACATACATTCTTATGGTTTGATTTAGGACAGGCAGATCCGTACTATATCCTTCCAGTTGTTGCGGCAATCACAACGTTTATTCAACAAAAGGTTGCTATGGCAGGAACTGCTGGACAGAATCCACAAATGGCAATGATGCTATGGCTTATGCCAATTATGATTTTAATATTTGCAATTAACTTCCCGGCAGCATTATCTCTATACTGGGTAGTTGGTAACATCTTTGGTATCGCTCAAATGTATATGATCAAAGGGCCAGAAATTAAGGCTAGTAAGGCGGGAGGATCAAGCAAGTGAGTATAATTACTGCTAAAGGACAAACAGTCGAGCTGGCAGTACAAGATGCTTTAAGACAATTAAAAGTTTCAAGGGACCAAGTAGATGTGAATGTGATTGATGAGGGTAAGAGAGGATTTCTAGGTTTTATAGGGAATCGTCCAGCTATCGTGGAAGTTGTAGTGAAAAAAGATCCTATCCAAGAAGCGGAGCAATACCTCCAAAGTGTTGTTCAGGAAATGGGTGTGGATGTGATGATTACGAAAAATGTAAAAGGTCGAGAAATTGAATTTACACTTTCTGGGAAAGATGTAGGGATATTGATCGGAAAAAGAGGGCATACATTAAACTCTTTACAATATTTAACAAAGCTTGTTGCAAATCGTAGTACAAAGCAATATATCGGCGTCACAATTGATGCCGAAAACTATCGTAGTAAGAGAAAAGATACATTAGAATCGCTCTCTTATCGGTTAGCAAAACAAGTAATGGTAACGAAAAAAAATGTTGTGTTAGAACCTATGCCCTCTTTTGAGAGAAAAATTATTCATCAAGCACTATCTAATCATCCAAATGTAATTACAACTTCTGAAGGTAAAGAACCACACAGACATGTTGTAATATCTTCCAAATAACCGGTTACTCATATGAGTGCCGGTTTTTTTGTGGCAGTATGAAAAAAAGTGAATTGTGGATAACTGAAAAACACTAAACTTATCCACTGTGAATAAGTTTAGTGTTTTTCACATGAGGACATAATAAAATGAGTTATTATTCTTTTGTAGATAGGTTCGTTATGGTATCCTAATAGTTTAGTGAAGGTAAAAATCATGTTGAAATATAGAGAAATAAACAAGTGAGGTGAAAGGACATGGATTTTGATACAATTGCTGCAATTTCCACGGCACTTGGGGAAGGGGCAATTGCCATTGTTCGAGTAAGTGGAGAGGATGCGATTGAAAAGGTCAATCGCATTTTTAAAGGGAAAGATTTAACGACAGTTTCTTCTCATACGATTCACTACGGTCATATTGTTGATTTAGATACAGATCAAGTAATCGAAGAGGTAATGGTATCAATTATGCGGGCGCCAAAGACATTTACGCGTGAAAATATTGTAGAAATCAATTGTCACGGTGGTCTTGTCTCTGTAAATAAAGTATTACAACTTATTTTGGCTCAAGGAGTACGTTTGGCAGAGCCTGGTGAATTTACAAAGCGCGCGTTTTTAAATGGGCGTATTGACTTATCGCAAGCGGAAGCTGTAATGGATTTAATTCGTGCGAAAACGGATCGAGCGATGAGTGTAGCAATTAATCAGATGGAAGGACGATTATCCAAATTAATTGGTCGACTTCGTCAAGAAATTTTAGAAACATTAGCTCATGTAGAAGTGAATATAGATTATCCAGAATACGATGATGTCGAAGAAATGACACACAATATTTTAATTGACAAAGCTACAAATGTTCGCGGAGAAATTAAAAAAATATTGGAGACATCTAAGCAAGGGAAAATTTTACGAGAAGGAATTGCTACAGCAATTATCGGAAGACCTAACGTTGGAAAATCTTCGTTATTAAATAGTCTTGTTCAAGAGAAAAAGGCTATTGTAACGGATATAGCAGGAACAACGCGTGATGTAATTGAAGAGTATGTTAATGTACGTGGTGTACCATTGAAACTTATTGATACTGCCGGGATCCGTGAAACAGAAGATGTTGTTGAACGAATTGGCGTAGAGCGCTCAAAAGAGATGATGGAGCAAGCAGATTTAGTTCTAATTGTAGTAAATTATAGTGAAGCATTAACGCCTGAAGATGAAGAATTATTCCGTGCGGTGCAAGGAAAAGACTTTATTGTTATTGTAAATAAAACAGATTTACCAAAGCAAATTGATATAGAGCGTGTTACAGAATTAGCGGGTAAAAATCGTATCATTACAACGTCGCTAATTGAAGAAAAAGGTGTAGATGAGCTAGAAAAGGCTATAGCAGATTTATTCTTTGAAGGAACAATTGAGTCAGCAGATATGACGTATGTTTCTAATGCAAGGCATATCGGTTTATTAACACAAGCGGAAAAGACAATTGGAGATGCTATTGATGCAATAGAGAACGGTGTTCCGATTGATATGGTGCAAATTGATCTAACAAGAACGTGGGAAATACTTGGTGAAATTACTGGTGATACTGTCCATGAAAGTCTAATTGATCAATTGTTTTCTCAATTTTGTTTAGGAAAATAACACATAGGTATTTTAGAAGGATAGATGATCTTAGGAGGAATAAATAATGGGATACAATGCCGGTTCTTACGATGTCATAGTAATCGGTGCAGGTCATGCAGGATGTGAAGCTGGTCTTGCAGCAGCACGAATGGGCTCGAAAACATTAATGTTAACAATTAATTTAGATATGGTTGCTTTTATGCCGTGTAACCCTTCTGTTGGTGGACCAGCAAAAGGGATTGTTGTACGTGAAATTGATGCATTAGGCGGCGAAATGGGACGTAATATTGATAAAACACACATCCAAATGCGTATGTTGAATACGGGGAAAGGTCCAGCTGTACGCGCTCTGCGTGCACAAGCGGATAAATTTTCATATCAACACGAATTAAAGAAAACAATTGAAGAAACACCAAACTTAACATTACGTCAAGGAATGGTAGAACGCCTAATCGTTGAGGATGAGGTATGTAAAGGCGTAATTACGCAATCAGGAGCTGAATATACAGCAAAAACAGTTGTAATTACAACTGGTACATTCTTACGTGGTGAGATTATCATGGGTGATTTAAAATACTCAAGTGGTCCGAATAATCAGCAACCTTCTATCACATTATCAGAGCATTTAGAGGAACTTGGCTTTGACCTTGTCAGATTTAAAACAGGTACGCCTCCTCGTGTAAATAGCAATACAATTGATTATAGTAAAACAGAAATTCAACCGGGTGATGAAAAACCACGTGCGTTTTCTTTTGAAACTACAAAATTTATTATGGATCAAATTCCATGTTGGCTAACGTATACAAGTGAAGAGACACATCGTTTAATTGATCGAAACTTGCATCGTTCAGCTATGTATTCTGGTATGATTAAAGGAACAGGTCCACGCTACTGTCCTTCCATTGAAGATAAAGTGGTGCGATTTAACGATAAACCACGCCACCAAATTTTCTTAGAGCCGGAAGGACGTAATACACAGGAAGTATACGTACAAGGCCTGTCAACAAGCTTACCAGAAGACGTACAACGTGAAATGCTTAAAACGATTCCTGGTTTAGAGAATGTTGAGATGATGCGCACAGGTTATGCAATTGAGTATGATGCAATTGTACCAACGCAGCTATGGCCGACACTTGAAACGAAAAAAATTAAAAATTTATATACAGCGGGTCAAATTAACGGTACGTCTGGTTATGAAGAAGCAGCAGGGCAAGGAATTATGGCTGGAATTAACGCAGCGTGCCGCTCTTTAGGGAAAAAAGAGGTCATTTTAGGTCGTTCAGATGCTTATATTGGTGTTTTAATTGATGACCTTGTGACAAAAGGAACGAACGAACCATATCGCCTTTTAACATCCCGAGCTGAATATCGTTTATTATTACGTCATGATAATGCGGATCTTCGTCTAACGGAAATTGGTCATGAAATCGGCTTAATTCCAGAAGAACGCTATGAGCGTTTTAGTTCGAAAAAGGAACAGATTGATCAAGAAAAATTGCGTTTAGAAAGCATTATTATTAAACCGCGCCCCGAGGTGCAAGAATTAATTCGCAGTGTTGGTGGAAGTGAATTAAAGGATGGAATACGTGCAAGTGACTTACTACGTCGTCCGGAAATGACGTATGAACATATTCGTGCGCTTGCGCCAAGCGAAGTGGAAATACACGATGAAATCGCAGAGCAGGTAGAAATTCAAATTAAGTATGAAGGATATATTGAAAAATCCTTACAACAAGTAGAACGTATGAAGAAAATGGAAAGCAAAAAAATTCCGGTCGACATTGATTACGATGCGATTTCTGGAATCGCTTCTGAAGCGAGACAAAAATTAAAAGATGTTCGTCCTCTGTCTATGGGGCAAGCCTCCCGTATTTCCGGAGTAAATCCAGCTGATATTTCCATTTTACTTGTGTATATCGAACAAGGAAAAATTGCGCGAGTATCGAACCAATAAATAAGTAAGGAGATATGGCAAGATGAACATAGAACAATTTCAATCTATGCTAGGAGAAAGAGGAATTATCCTTTCTCCTAGGCAATTAGAACAATTTGAAATCTACTTTGAAACATTAGTGGAATGGAATGAGAAAATGAATTTAACAGCTATTACAGAGAAAGAGGAAGTGTATCTAAAGCACTTTTTTGACTCGATTACAGCTGCTTTTTATTATGACTTTTCAAAACCATTTTCCATTTGTGATGTCGGTGCAGGAGCAGGATTTCCAAGTATTCCATTAAAAATTTGTTTCCCGCATTTAAAAATAACAATTGTAGATTCATTACAAAAACGCATCAATTTTTTAAATCATTTAGCGCAAAAATTAGAGTTAAGTGATGTTGCGTTCTGCCACGATCGTGCTGAAACATTCGGGAAAAAAGAGGGTGTACGTGAATCATTTGATATTGTGATGGCGCGTGCGGTAGCACGCCTCTCTGTACTAAGCGAGCTATGTTTGCCACTTGTAAAAGTAGGTGGGACATTTATCGCAATGAAAGGTGCAGCTGCCAATGAAGAAATTGAAAATGGTAAGTATGCTTTAGAAGTACTTGGTGGTGAGTTAAAAGAGATTTCTACTTTCCAATTACCATTTGAAGAAAGTGAACGTAACATTTTATCAATTATGAAAAAGCGCAAAACACCAAAGAAATATCCGCGTAAACCAGGGACACCCAATAAATTACCTATTGAAAAATAAATCTTATTAGACGTAAGATTAAATTATATAAATGAAAACGTAAATGTTTCATAGGAAACATTTCTGTGTAGGACATTCAATAGGCCCAAAGGTGGTGGAATATGTATGAAAAATACGTTTTCTCGTTTATTTGGCTTTGGAGATAAAGAGAGCGAATTCGAATTACAAGACGAAAGCCATGAAGAGATAGATAAAAAGATACATGAAGAAATACAAGAAATTCCGATAGCTAATATCATTCCTAATCGTTATCAACCACGTACAGTTTTTGATGATGCGCGAATTGACGAACTTGCCTTAACCATTCGCACACATGGACTTATTCAACCAATTGTTATAAGGCAATATGAAGCCGATAAGTATGAAATTATTGCCGGGGAAAGACGTTTTCGTGCTGCAACGAAATTAGGTTGGGAAAAAGTTCCGGCTATTATTAAAAACTTAAATGATACGGAAACGGCTTCGGTCGCTCTAATTGAGAACTTGCAACGTGAAGAGTTAACAGCAATTGAAGAAGCTGTTGCTTATCAAAAGCTAATTGAGTTACATAATTTAACACAAGAGGCATTGGCACAGAGGCTCGGAAAAGGACAATCAACAATCGCAAATAAGTTGCGACTATTAAAGTTGCCAGAGGAAATTAAACAAGCATTGTTAGAAAAGAGTATTACAGAACGTCACGCTCGTGCTCTGATTCCTTTAAAAAATGAAGAATTGCAGTTGAAGATTTTACAAGAAATTATAGAAAAGCAATTAAATGTAAAACAGACTGAGGAACGTATTGCTAAGCTATTGGAGGAAGTAAAACCAAAGCGTAAGGCAAAACAAAAAGCGGTAAGTCGTGATATGAGAATTGCGATGAATACAATTAGGCAATCATTACAAATGGTTGCAAATAGTGGACTGAATGTCAATTCTGAAGAAGAAGAATTTGATGAGTATTATCAGATCACAATTAAAATTCCTAAAAAGAAATAATTTGTATGTGATATAGATCTCACCCTTTTGGGGGAGATCTTTTTTCCTATATTTTTCTTTTTTATGAAGAAGGAGTTTTAGAATAAATTTTGAAGTTTAATAAGGATGCAAAAGAAAAATTTTTATTTCATGTTACAATAAACATAATTATTTTTAGAATAAGACAGAAAGGTTGAAAGTAGGTGACATCATGGGAAAAATCATTGCTATTGCTAATCAAAAAGGCGGTGTAGGAAAAACAACAACGTCTGTTAACCTAGGAGCTGGATTGGCACAGGTAGGGAAAAAAGTGCTGCTTATTGACATTGATGCTCAGGGGAACGCAACAACTGGTGTAGGAATTGAAAAGTCGGAATTAGATCAATGTATTTATAATGTCCTTGTGGAAGATGCAGAAGTTCAAGGGGTTATCCAGAAAACTGCAACTGAAAACTTAGATGTTCTACCTGCTACAATTCAATTGGCAGGTGCTGAGATTGAACTGGTACCAACCATTTCCCGGGAAGTTCGTTTACAAAGGGCTTTGCAGCCAATTCGTAATGAATATGATTATATTATTATTGATTGTCCTCCATCTTTAGGCTTATTAACAATTAATGCGCTAACGGCAGCGGATTCCGTTATTATTCCTGTTCAGTGTGAATACTACGCACTGGAAGGGTTGAGTCAATTATTGAATACAGTTCGACTTGTACAAAAGCATTTAAATAAAAATTTAGCAATTCAAGGTGTACTATTAACGATGTTAGATGCACGTACAAACTTAGGCATTCAGGTTATAGATGAAGTGAAGAAATATTTCCGAGATAAAGTATATCGCTCTATTATCCCTCGCAATGTTCGTTTGAGTGAAGCACCAAGTCATGGGAAACCTATTATGCAGTATGATGCTAAATCAAGAGGTGCAGAAGTATATATAGATTTAGCAGAGGAAGTGATTGCTGGTGGCTAAAGGATTAGGAAGAGGGATTAATGCGTTCTTTCCAGATTTAGATGTGAAAGAAGAAGAGAAAATTCAAGAAATTGCACTGACTGAATTAAGGCCAAACCCCTATCAACCGCGTAAAAGTTTTCAAAAAGAAGCAATTCAAGAATTGGCAGCGTCTATTAAAGAACATGGCATCTTACAACCTTTAATCGTAAGGAAAAGTATTAAAGGATATGAAATTGTTGCTGGTGAAAGAAGATACCGTGCTGCAAAAGAGGCACATCTTGAAACAGTTCCAACTGTTGTTCGAGAATTAAATGAACAGCAAATGATGGAATTTGCCTTGTTGGAAAATCTACAACGTGAAGATTTAAATCCAATGGAAGAAGCTTTGGCATATCAAATGCTAATGGACGAGCTAAATGTAACGCAAGAGCAATTAGCAAAGCGTCTTGGAAAAAGTAGGCCATACATTGCTAATTATGTTCGTTTGCTTACCCTTCCTTCATTTGTTCAAGAAATGATTGCAGATGGAAATCTATCTATGGCACATGGACGGACATTGCTTACAATCAAAGACGAAGAACAGCTAAAATCTTTATTGAAGCGTATTGAAAAGGAAGGATTAAATGTTAGGCAGTTAGAGCAAATTGTCCAACAGATTCATCAGCGAGTTTCACGTGAAACAAAGAAAGTGAAGCAAGAACGAAATATATTTTTTGAAGAGCGTGAAACATTGTTAAGGGAAAAATTTGGAACAGGTGTAAAAATCAAAGAAACAAAGAAAGAAAAAGGAAAAATTGAAATAGAATTCTTCAATAAAGAAGATTTAAATCGTATTTTAGAATTGTTATCTAGGGGAAACTAAAAAGCAAACCATCTTTTTATTTATAGATGGTTTGCTTTTTTTAATACGGATAATTTTTGATCTGTTTCCTTTATGCTTTGGGCAATAATACCTGCCATTTTCATAACGAGACTTAATCTTGTATTTTGTAACACAAAAAATTCCATGAAACCATTTAAGTTTACGATACCATGTATATGTAGATCACCAATTGCAGGTAACTTTTTATTCATTGCTGCTCCAGGTTTACTAGGTCCTTCACCAACAGTAATGGAACCAATGTTTTGAGATTTCCCAAGGCAAGCATCGATTGCAATAATAAAAGAATCAGGTAATGAAGTTTGTATATTCTGGATATTTTCTTCTAGGTTTAGCGCATGAATGGGTTCATCGAGTGTGCCAAATACGTGGAAATTTTGAATGTTCATTTGTTCTAATTTAGATCCGACTAATGGGCCAAGTGCATCACCAGTTGAACGATCTGTTCCAATACAAATTATGCTGAGGGGTTGCGTTTCATGGATAGGTATGTGTGAGAAGAGAAAATCACTAATTGTTGTACAAGCTTCTAAATCGTGATGCATAACATTCTGCGATTTTTTTTCAAAAAAAGGCAAGCGGAAATTTCCTATATTCATGAATCATCCATCCTTTTGATAAATTTTACGATTCACTGTAAAGTTTTTAGGTATAGATTTTATTTCGTAATATGGAAAATTATAAGTTCTATATTTTTGCAAGCCATTTATAAAACCGGAAATAATAGTACTAGTATATATATATTCACTCCATTTTATACCTAGATCAAAGCAAACAAACGCAAATAAGGTAATAAAATTTTTTCAGAAATAGAGAAAACTTCTGATACAATAAAGGATGAATGAAAAAGAAAATTTTGTTGGAGAGGTAGAATGATATGGACGTATTAAGTAAATGGTTTGATACCTTAAAACAATACTTAATGGACTCAAATCGCTGGGAGTATATTGGGATTGTAACGCTAAAGATTTTAATTATTTTAGTAGCAGGAGTAATCGTAGTACGTATCGCAAGAGCAATTGTTAGAAATGCGTTTCGTATGGGAAGTCGCTCGCCAATTCAAATTTCAGAGCGACGTACGGTTACAGTAGCTAAGCTGCTTGAAAATATTGTAGCATACGTTGTTATGTTTATTATGTTAATCGCAATTTTAGGCGTATTTAATATTAATGCATCAGGTTTATTAGCTGGAGCTGGGGTAATCGGTTTAGCAGTCGGTTTTGGTGCTCAAAGTTTAGTAAAAGATGTCATTACAGGGTTATTTATTTTATTAGAAGATCAATTTTCTGTTGGTGATTATGTTCGCATCGGTCAATTTGAAGGTGTAGTTTTAGAAATTGGATTACGTACAACAAAGATAAAAAGCTGGACGGGAGAAATTCATATTTTGCCAAATGGTAGTATTGCACAAGTAACAAACTTTTCTGTTAGTAATAGTGTAGCATTTGTCGATGTATCGATTTCTTATGAAAGTGATATAGCAAGAGCAGAGCGAATAATTGAAGAGTTATTAGAAGAATTACCAGAAAAATATGAGCAAATGGTAGCAACACCACAATTATTAGGTGTTCAAACCCTAGGTGCATCTGAAGTTGTGCTCCGTGTAATTGCTGAAGTGGAACCGATGCAGCATGCACCTATTGCTAGAGCACTTCGTAAAGAAATTAAAAATCGTCTTGATTTACACGGCATTGAAATTCCATATCCACATATGGTTTTATATAATCGTAAAGAGATGGTTAATCAAAAAGCAAATTAATGACGAGGGGGAGTTTGGAGAGTGGAACAAAAGCAATATAACTTGTACGATGTTGTGGAGATGAAAAAGGCCCATCCGTGTGGTGCAAATCGTTGGAAAATTATTCGTATGGGAATGGACATCCGCATTAAGTGCGAGGGATGTGGCCATTCGGTAATGATTCCTCGAAGAGAGTTTGATCGCAAAGTGAAAAAAGTTCTTGTAAAGCATGAAGAATAGAGAAAAAGTAACAGCTGCTTTAGGTGGCTGTTACTTTTTTGAACTTTTAGGGAACTTGTCATTTTATTCGTTACTATCTATAATGATGGAAGATTGAGACATAGGAGTGAAAAATATGGGATTAACGGCTGGGATTGTTGGTTTACCAAACGTAGGGAAATCAACATTATTTAATGCAATTACACAAGCGGGGGCAGAATCTGCAAACTATCCATTCTGTACAATTGATCCGAACGTAGGGATTGTAGAAGTACCAGATGAGCGCTTAAATAAATTAACGGAACTAGTAGAACCGAAAAAAACTGTTCCAACTGTATTCGAATTTACTGATATTGCAGGTATCGTAAAGGGTGCAAGTAAAGGTGAAGGACTAGGAAACAAATTCTTATCTCATATTCGCCAAGTGGATGCAATTTGCCAAGTTGTTCGTTGTTTTGAAGATGAAAATATTACACACGTTTCAGGAAAAGTAGATCCAATTGATGATATTGAAACGATTAATTTAGAGCTAATTTTAGCAGATTTAGAATCTGTTGATAAGCGTATTGAACGTGTAGCAAAATTAGCAAGACAAAAGGACAAAGAAGCAGTATACGAACACGAGATTTTAGTTCGTTTAAAAGAAGCATTCGAGGCAGGTAAACCGGCTCGTACTGTTGAATTTACAGACGAACAAATGAAAATCGTTAAAGGCCTTCACTTATTGACGACAAAAGAAATGCTTTACGTAGCCAACGTAAGTGAAGAGGATATTATGGATCCATCTGAAAACGAATATGTAAAGATGGTAAAAGAATTTGCAGCAAATGAAAACTCACAAGTGATTGTTGTTTGTGCAAAAATTGAATCGGAAATTGCTGAGCTAGACGAGGAAGAGAAAAAAGTATTCCTTGAAGAGTTAGGGATTGAAGAATCGGGTTTAGACCAGTTAATTCGTGCTGCTTACGACTTATTAGGATTAGCTACTTATTTCACAGCTGGTGTACAAGAAGTACGTGCATGGACATTCAAACAAGGCATGAAGGCACCTCAATGTGCTGGGGTTATTCATACAGACTTTGAACGTGGATTTATTCGTGCTGAAACAGTTTCATACGATGATTTAATGGAAAAAGGTTCTATGACAGCCGCTAAAGAAGCAGGAAAAGTACGTTTAGAAGGAAAAGAGTACATCGTAAAAGATGGAGATGTTATGCATTTCCGCTTTAATGTGTAATTCAATATTTCCTAGGAAAAATAAAGATATCAACTTGGTGAACGTATCATATGTTTGCCAAGTTTTTTATTTATTGGTTAGTTGATTCATCTAACTTACTATGATATAATCTAAACTCGTGAGTAATTACTATATAATTAATTGCTCCTTGCCCATTATGGGCCGTTTAGACCAAAAGGAGGTGAAAGTGTAATGAAAAAGTACGAAATCATGTACATCATCCGTCCAAACATGGAGGAAGAAGCTCAAAAAGCTTTAGTTGAGCGCTTCGCAGGCGTTTTAACTAACAATGGTGCAGAAATCATTAACACGAAAGAGTGGGGTAAGCGTCGTTTAGCTTACGAAATCAACGACTTACGTGACGGTTTCTACATGATCTTAAACGTAAATTCTAACGCAGAAGCTGTTAAAGAATTTGATCGTTTAGCTAAGATCAACGAAGATATCATTCGTCACATCGTTGTTAAAGAAGAAGAATAATAATTAAGATATATAGGGAGAGTGGTTCGATTGATGAATCGTGTTATCCTCGTTGGTCGTTTAACTAAGGACCCTGACTTACGTTACACGCCCAATGGTGTTGCGGTAGCTACTTTTACGTTAGCTGTGAATCGCGCATTTGCGAATCAACAAGGTGAGCGTGAAGCTGACTTTATTAATTGTGTAATATGGCGTAAACAAGCAGAAAACGTGGCAAATTATTTGAAAAAAGGTAGCTTAGCAGGCGTAGATGGGCGTCTTCAAACTCGTAATTATGAGGGACAAGATGGTAAACGTGTATATGTAACAGAAGTTCTTGCGGAGAGCGTACAATTTTTAGAGCCGCGTAATAGCGGTGGGGAGCAACGCGGTTCATTCAATCAGCAACCATCAGGAGCTGGTTACGGTAACCAAGGCTCTAACCCATTTGGTCAATCTAGTAATTCGGGTAACTCAGGTAACTCTGGATTTACGAAGAATGACGATCCATTTTCAAATGTAGGTCAACCGATTGATATTTCGGACGACGATTTACCATTCTAATGGTATAGATCGGTTATTTTTAACAAAGAATGGAGGGAAATAGACATGGCAGGACGCAAAGGTGGACGTGCGAAACGTCGTAAGGTGTGTTTCTTCACTTCTAACGGCATCACTCGCATCGACTATAAAGATGTTGATTTATTAAAACGTTTCGTTTCTGAGCGTGGTAAAATTTTACCTCGTCGTGTAACAGGAACAAGCGCAAAATACCAACGCAAACTTACAGTTGCAATTAAACGTGCTCGTCAAATGGCACTTTTACCATATGTTGGTGAATAATAGCGTATGAAATGCACAGTAGAGTGAGACTCTACTGTGCATTTTGCTATGCTTTTCTTTTCAGAAAGAGAGGTAAAAAATGAAGCGTACAAGGCTTATTACAGAAGGAGCAGTTTTGTTAGCGGTATATGCGGTTTTACTTTTAACATTCTTGTATGTACCTGTTATAAGTATGGTTGCAATATTTGCACTACCATTACCCTTTTTATTGTTTATGGTAAGATACCCGTTTTCTAGTACATGTATGCTTTTTGGAGCATCAATTCTTGTTACTATTATTATTAGTTCACCACTTAGTCTTGTGAATACATTCATGTCAGGCGTAATAGGCATTTCTTTAGGATATATGTATAAGAAGAAAAAAGGACCGATAGAAATATTATTGGTAGGAATGCTTGTATATCTGCTTAATTTTGTACTTGTTTATGTTGTAAGTATACAATTTTTTAATATAGATTTTCTTAAGCAAATGCAAGATATGTTCAAACAAGGAATGGAGCAAAGTGAAAAAATAATGAAGGCAGCAGGTGCGCCAATTAGCCAAGAGCAAAAAGATTTGTTAGGACAATTCAGTGATATGATTCGAATTCTTTTGCCAAGTTTGCTTGTAATGGTTTCTTTAATATATTCTTGGATTACAGTATTAATAGCAGGTAATGTTTTAAAGAGATTGAAGTATACTATAGCACCATGGCCTAAGTTTAGAAATATCCGATTACCAAAAAGTATAGTTTGGTATTATGTTGTATTTATTTTGCTTTCAACATTTATGAAAGTCGAATCAGGTTCATATGTATATATGGCATTTTCGAATTTATATGCCATCTTTTCATTGCTTCTTTTATTCCAAGGCTTTGCATTTATAGCCTTTTTTGCATATGCAAAGGGTTATGCAAAGGCGATTCCTATTCTCATTTTTGTCGTGTGTATGGTGATCCCGATGTTGTTTCCTCTAGTGACAATCTTAGGTATAATTGATTTAGGCTTTTCATTACGTTCTAAAATACAATCAAAATAAGTGAGAACGTGGGATGAAATCAGTGAAACTCCCATCATCAATCGTACTTTAGGTTTTGCGCATATAAGTTACTGCTATGAAAACAAAGGTGATTTGCACTCGTTTTCTCTGTTTGTTTTAACTTGGCATGGGACAGGAAGGATATCTGACCGCTTCTATGCATGGCTGGATGCTCTCTCCCATCTGAAAAATAAGGTTTTTCAATTTGTATTTATATAAAGTTTATTATGTGACGTAAGCTTTTAGTGGAAGTTTAACTTTGGGGCGTTTAATCTGTTCAACTAAACATTGATAGGAATGGAATAATTCCCTATTTATGTTAGTTTTACTTTATAGGAGTTGGATACATGCCTGAATTTTATAAGAAACAGAGGTTTTTATATCCTGTTTATGTATTGGCTTTTTTCATGTTTGTGCTTATTGCCATTCTTGGTTACTTTCACTGGATAATGGGAATGGCCACTTTTTTTATTTTTTGTATTGTACTTTTTTTGGTAATTCGGTCTGAGTTAGCCTTTCAGAGGAATTTTGAAAAATACACAACGGATATGATTACAAGAGTAAAAAAAGTCAGTAATGAGGCATTTAATCAAATGCCAATTGGTATTTTGTTATACAATAAGGATTATGGAATTGATTGGGCAAATCCTTATTTGTCTTCTTGTTTGGGGCAACATTCCTTAGCGGGGTGGCATTTGTATGATGTGTCAGAAAACTTACTTCTTTTTATTAAAGGAGAAACAGCTGATGATATTGTATCTTTAAATAATCGTAAGTTTCGTGTGTTTGTAAGGAAAGAGGAAAAGTTAATTTACTTTTTTGATGTAACAGAGCAAACAGAAATTGAAAAAATGTATGAGGATCAGCGTACAGTTCTCGCGATTATTTATTTGGACAATTATGATGAAGTTACACAAGGGTTGGATGATCAATTACGTACGAACATTACGAGCTTAGTGACATCACGTTTAAATGAGTGGGCCCTCAAATATGGTGCATATCTAAAACGAGCTTCATCAGAGCGCTTTTTCATTGTGTTAAATGAAAGTATTTTGGCTCAAATGGAGAAAGGGAAGTTTGATATTTTAGATCAAGTACGTGAAGAAACATCAAAACGAAATATTCCACTTACACTAAGCGTTGGTGTAGGGTCGGGCGACTTATCTTTATCAGAGCTTGGCGCGATGGCTCAATCGGGTTTAGACCTTGCTTTAGGACGAGGTGGAGACCAAGTTGCGATTAAACAAGCAACAGGCAAAGTGAAGTTTTATGGTGGTAAAACAAATCCGGTTGAAAAACGTACGCGTGTACGTGCAAGGGTTATCTCACATGCATTAAAAGATTTAGTACTAGAGAGCAGTAATGTTATTATCATGGGCCATAGGGCTCCTGATATGGATGCAATTGGAGCGGCCATTGGAATTTTAAAAGTAGCGCAGTTAAACGAGCGTGAAGGGTACATTGTATTAGATGAGAATGATTCTGATAAGGGTATTAAACGTTTGATGGATAAAGTGAAACAAAATGAGGAATTGTGGTCTCATTTTATTACGCCGCAGCAGGCCATGGAATTTGCAACAGATGATTCATTGCTTGTAGTTGTTGATACGCATAAACCTTCCATGGTGATGGAGGAAAAGCTTTTGCATAAGATCGAAAATGTGGTTGTAATTGACCATCATCGACGTGGTGAAGAATTTATTGAGGATCCTCTCCTTGTATACATGGAGCCATATGCATCTTCGACAGCTGAGCTTGTAACCGAGCTCCTTGAATATCAGCCGAAACGTTTAAAAATGACAATGTTAGAGGCGACAGCATTACTGGCTGGTATTATAGTAGATACAAAAAGCTTTACTTTCCGGACAGGTGCTCGTACATTTGATGCAGCTTCTTACCTACGTTCGCATGGAGCGGATACGGTTCTTGTGCAAGAATTACTGAAAGAAGATATGGCTCAGTATTTAAGAGTTGCAAAAACGATTCAAAATGCCTACATTTATAAAAATGGAATTGCGATTGCCAAAGTAGATGGTGATGAATATTACGATCAAGTATTAATTGCGCAATCAGCTGATACGTTGCTGACAATGACAGGGGTAATTGCATCTTTTGTTATTGCAAAACGTGGGGAAAGCTTTATTGGAATTAGTGGACGTTCTTTAGGTGAAGTGAACGTACAGCTAATTATGGAAAACTTAGGTGGCGGCGGGCATTTAACAAATGCCGCTACACAGATGAAAAATATAACGGTCGATGCAGCTGAAGATAAACTTCAATCTGTTATTGATGACTATTTACAGGGAGGCAAACAATCATGAAAGTAATTTTTCTAAAAGACGTAAAAGGTAAAGGGAAAAAAGGAGAAGTAAAAAACGTACCGGACGGTTACGCAAATAACTTCTTATTAAAACAAGGATTAGCTGCTGAGGCAACTAACAGTAGCATGAAAACATTAGAAGCGCAAAAGCGCAAAGAAGAAAAAGACGCAGCAGCTGAACTTGAAAATGCTAAAAAATTAAAAGAAACTTTAGAGAAATTAACAGTGGAGCTAAAAGCAAAATCTGGTGAAGGTGGTCGTTTATTCGGCTCTATTACAAGTAAACAAATTGTAGATGCAATGCAAAAAGCTCATAATATTAAGCTTGATAAACGTAAATTTGAAATGGACGATGCAATTCGTGCATTAGGATATACAAACGTAATTGTAAAATTACATCCACAAGTAACAGCAACAGTAAAGGTTCATGTTAGTGAACAATAAAAATAAGTTAGACAAGGAGGATTGCGTATGAGTGATGTATTTACTGATCGTACCCCTCCGCATAATATAGAGGCCGAACAAGCAGTTCTAGGGGCGATTTTCCTTGATCAAGATGCATTAACTTCGGCTTCAGAACTGCTGCTACCTGAATCTTTTTATCGGACAGCACACCAAAAGATTTTTGGTGTTATGCTTGAACTATCTGATAAAGGAGAACCAATTGATTTAGTTACTGCAACAGCAGCACTTGCCGACCAAGGTTTGTTAGAAGAGGTTGGTGGTGTTTCTTATTTAGCTGAATTAGCAGAAGCTGTTCCGACAGCTGCTAACGTAGAGTATTATGCACGTATTATTGCAGAAAAAGCACTTTTGCGTCGTTTGATTCGAACAGCAACTCACATTGTATCAGATGGTTATGAACGTGAAGATGATGTAGAAGGCTTGCTAAATGAAGCGGAGAAAAAAATATTAGAAGTATCACATCAAACAAATGCAAAAGCATTCCAAAATATCAAGGATGTTCTTGTAGATGCTTATGATAAAATTGAACTTTTGCATAATCAAAAAGGTGAAGTTACGGGGATACCGACTGGATTTACGGAATTAGATAAGATGACAGCGGGATTTCAGCGTAACGATTTAATCATCGTGGCAGCCCGTCCTTCAGTGGGAAAAACGGCATTTTCGCTGAATATCGCGCAGAATGTGGCGACTAAAACAGATGAAAACGTCGCGATTTTCAGTTTAGAGATGGGTGCTGATCAGCTTGTTATGCGTATGCTTTGTGCAGAAGGAAATATTGATGCACAAAGGCTTCGTACGGGCTCGTTAACTTCAGATGATTGGGCGAAGTTGACAATGGCAATGGGAAGTCTTTCGAATGCCGGAATATATATTGATGATACGCCGGGAATTCGTGTTAGTGAGATTCGTGCGAAATGCCGCAGGCTAAAACAAGAGCAGGGACTTGGGATGATTTTAATTGATTACTTACAGCTTATTCAAGGTAGTGGGAAATCTGGTGAAAACCGTCAGCAGGAAGTATCTGAAATTTCCCGTACATTAAAAGGAATTGCGCGTGAGCTACAAGTACCAGTTATTGCCTTATCTCAGCTATCTCGTGGTGTTGAATCCCGTCAAGATAAACGTCCGATGATGTCTGATATTCGTGAATCAGGAAGTATTGAGCAGGATGCCGATATTGTTGCATTCTTGTATCGTGAAGATTACTATGATCGTGAAACAGAAAATAAAAACACGATTGAAATTATTATTGCAAAGCAACGTAATGGTCCAGTAGGTTCTGTAGAACTCGCATTCGTGAAGGAGTTTAACAAATTCGTAAACTTAGAGCGGCGTTTTGATGATGGACATGCACCGCCGGCATAGTAGAAGTATAAAAAAGAAACACATTTCTTATAATAAGATGTGTTTCTTTTTTTATGAACAAAAGATAGGGCTTACATCGTGGAAATAAATAATTCTTACGAACGAAATGGATAAAACATAAAAAAATGTTCGTTTTTAAATTGACTTCTCTTTTCATTTTGGTACAATTATATTGTTTGAAAAGTTCGTTTGAAAATTGCGGAGGTGCTTGAATAATGTCTTCAGTAGTAGTTGTAGGAACACAGTGGGGCGATGAAGGAAAAGGTAAAATTACTGATTTCCTTTCTGAACATGCGGAAGTAGTTGCAAGATATCAAGGCGGAAACAACGCAGGACATACAATTGTTTTCGGCGGTGTTAAGTATAAATTACACTTAATTCCATCTGGTATTTTCTATAAAGAAAAAATTTGTGTTATCGGAAACGGTATGGTAGTAGATCCAAAAGCATTACTTGTAGAATTAAAATACTTACACGATCGTGGTGTAAGCACTGATAATCTACGTATTAGTAATCGTGCGCATGTTATTTTACCTTATCATTTAAAACAAGATGAGTTAGAAGAAGAGCGTAAAGGTGATAACAAAATCGGTACAACGAAAAAAGGTATCGGTCCTGCATATATGGATAAAGCTGCTCGCGTTGGTATTCGTATGGCTGATCTTTTAGATCGCGAAGCATTTAAAGAGAAGCTTGAACGCAATTTAGCAGAAAAAAACCGTCTGTTTGAAAAAATGTATGATGCAGAAGGATTTAATGCAGAAGAAATTTTCGAAGAGTACTTCGAGTATGGTCAACAAATCGCGCAATACGTATGCGATACATCTGTTGTATTAAATGATGCATTAGATGAAGGACGCCGCGTATTATTTGAAGGTGCACAAGGCGTAATGCTTGATATCGACCAAGGTACGTACCCATTCGTTACATCTTCTAACCCAGTTGCTGGTGGTGTAACAATCGGTTCTGGAGTTGGCCCTTCTAAAATTAATCGCGTAGTAGGTGTATGTAAAGCATATACAAGCCGTGTTGGTGACGGTCCATTCCCTACTGAGCTTAATGATGAAATTGGTCATCAAATTCGCGAAGTTGGTCGTGAATATGGTACAACAACTGGTCGTCCACGCCGCGTAGGTTGGTTTGATAGCGTTGTTGTAAGACACGCACGCCGCGTAAGTGGTTTAACAGATCTATCTTTAAACTCTATCGACGTATTAACAGGTATTCCAACTGTGAAAATCTGTATCGCTTATAAATATAACGGAGAAGTTCTGGATGAAGTGCCAGCAAACTTAAACATTTTAGCGAAATGTGAGCCTGTATATGAAGAACTTCCAGGTTGGACAGAAGATATTACTGGTGTAAAATCATTAGAAGAGCTTCCTGAAAATGCAAGACATTATGTAGAGCGTGTGTCTCAATTAACAGGTATCCAATTATCTATGTTCTCTGTTGGTCCAGATCGTAATCAAACAAACATCGTTCGTAACGTATACGGTGGTTAATTGATATAAAATTGGTTTATGTAAGAAAAAACTCATGTTCACATGAGTTTTTTCTTGTCTTTTATAAAAAAATATAAAAAAGGTATTGCAAAAATAAAAGTTATTATGTTATGATAACCCTTGTCGTCACGAAAATATGACGTTGGTGAGTATGAGCCATTAGCTCAGTTGGTAGAGCATCTGACTTTTAATCAGAGGGTCGAAGGTTCGAGTCCTTCATGGCTCACCATTTTATTTTTCGTGGCCCGTTGGTCAAGTGGTTAAGACACCGCCCTTTCACGGCGGTAACACGGGTTCGAATCCCGTACGGGTCATGTCTTTTATATATGTTTTGTGGTCCCGTGGTGTAGTGGTTAACATGCCTGCCTGTCACGCAGGAGATCGCCGGTTCGACCCCGGTCGGGACCGCCACTTTTGTTTATACCACCATTAGTGGTTTTATATATATGTTTTGGCTCGGTAGCTCAGTCGGTAGAGCAGAGGACTGAAAATCCTCGTGTCGGCGGTTCGATTCCGTCCCGAGCCACTCTCAGGATATTAAGTGGGCCCACTTAATATCCTTTTTATTTGTTCAATTTTACAAATGAGAGTAGTTATTTTACAATAGAATGAGGAGCCTCTAGCAGTTGAAGCTAGGGGTTTTTCTGTAGATGGTACATGTTCCATTCATATGTGAATCATACGTGATTCTATGAGAATAGAGGAGAAAATACTCAAACGAAGGATAAAATTGTTTGGTTATGTACCATACAAATAGCTGTGAATGTTTGAGGATGATTGACCATATTTTTATTAGGAGGAAAGAAACGATGATGGGAAAGAAAATCTTAGTCGTTGACGATGAAAAACCGATTGCAGATATTTTAAAATTTAACTTAGAAAAAGAAGGCTTTGAAATTGTAATGGCGCATGATGGAGATGAAGCCATTGAAAAGGCAAATGAAGAACAACCAGATATGGTTTTATTAGATATTATGTTACCGGGAAAAGACGGATTGGAAGTTTGTCGTGAAATACGAAAAAGCTCTGAAATGCCGATTATTATGCTGACTGCAAAAGACTCTGAAATCGATAAAGTATTAGGGCTTGAGCTTGGTGCAGACGATTATGTAACAAAACCGTTTAGTACTCGTGAATTATTGGCACGTGTAAAAGCAAACTTACGTCGCCATCAACAAGGCGGGGCAGCTGAAAAAGAAGAAAACACAGAAATGATTATTGGACCAATCGTTATTAATCCAAATGCCTACAGTGTAACAAAAAGGGAAGAAAGCATTGAACTTACGCATCGTGAATTTGAACTGCTTCATTACTTGGCGAAGCATTTAGGACAAGTTATGACACGTGAACATTTATTACAAACGGTTTGGGGCTACGATTATTTTGGAGATGTACGTACAGTAGATGTGACAGTACGTCGTTTGCGTGAAAAAATTGAAGATAACCCAAGTCACCCAACTTTAATTGTAACAAGACGTGGAGTAGGCTATTACTTGCGTGATCCAGAGCAGGAGTAGTATATGAAGAAAGTTGGTTTTTTTCAATCGATTCATTTGAAGTTTGTGCTCATATATATGCTATTAATTTTAATAGCAATGCAGGTTATTGGTGTATATTTTGTTCGTGAACTTGAGAAAAGTCTCGTACAAAGTTTTAAAGATTCATTAACGCAGCAAACGAATCTATTGTCCTATAATTTGAAGCAGGAGTTTACAAAAGAGCGTGGAAAAACAGATATACCTTTAGAAAAGGCGCTTCAAACATCAATTACTGATTTTGCTTTAGACCGGAAAAAGGATATTCAAGAAGTACGTGTTATTGACCCGGACAGGCGCCTACTAGCAATATCTAATCTATCTAAACAAGGTATGGTAGGGAAAACAATAACGGACATATCAGTGCAAAGGGCCCTTGTGCAAAAAAAGGCTGAAGGAAAGATTGAGAAGGATGGAAGTACTGGCCATCGTGTTCAAGTTATGGCAACCCCAATTGAAGGCGATAAGGGGAAAATAATTGGTGTTATTCATATCGTTGCTTCTATGGAAGATGTTTATAAGCAGATGAAGGATATCAATCAAATTTTTGCAACCGGGACAGTAATTGCTTTATTAGTAACAGCAGTTTTAGGAATTTTATTAGCTCAAACAATTACAAGGCCAATTTCAGATATGCGTAGACAAGCAATTGAAATGGCAAAGGGAAATTACTCTCGTAAAGTAAAAGTCCATAGTCATGATGAAATTGGTCAATTAGCACTAGCGTTTAATAATTTATCAAAAAAATTACAACAAGCACGTTCTTCGACTGAAAGTGAGAGACGTAAGCTCTCTTCTGTTTTATCTCATATGACAGATGGAGTAATCGCTACTGATCGAAAAGGAGATATTATTTTATTAAATGATCCTGCAGAAAAGATGTTAAACGTTTCACGTGAAACGGCATTAGATCAGTCTGTTTTAGAAGTATTAGGTATTCAAGAGGAATTTACACTCGATCATTTATATGAAGAACCAGATTCTGTGTTATTAGATTTTAGTACGAGAAATGAACCGTATATTCTGCGAGCTAGTTTTTCTGTTATTCAAAAGGAAACAGGTAAAGCAAATGGTTTAATCGCTGTATTATATGATGTGACAGAACAAGAGCGTATTGATCGTGAGCGCCGTGAGTTTGTGGCGAACGTGTCACATGAACTACGGACACCGTTAACAACGATGCGTAGCTATTTAGAGGCACTTAGTGATGGTGCATGGCAAGACCCGAATATTGCACCACAATTTTTAACAGTTACACAAGAAGAAACGGAAAGAATGATTCGACTTGTAAATGCATTGTTACAATTATCTAAGTTAGATAGTACAGAACATCGTTTAATGAAAGAATGGGTAGACTTTACAGATTTCTTTAATAATGTTATCGATCGTTTTGAAATGTCGAAAGAACAAAATGTAATCTTTAAACGCTCATTTTCTAAGAAATCTCGATTCATTGATATGGATGCTGATAAAATTACACAAGTTTTATATAACATTATTTCGAATGCCTTAAAATATTCTCCTGAAGGTGGAACAGTAACATATCGCCTGCGTGATCGAGAGGATATGCTAGAAATTAGTGTGAGTGACCAAGGAATGGGGATTCCAAAAGAAAATGTGGAGAAGATTTTCGAACGTTTTTATCGTGTAGATAAGGCGCGTTCAAGACAGATGGGCGGAACAGGCCTAGGTTTAGCTATTGCTAAGGAAATGATTGTGGCGCATGGTGGATCTATTTGGGCAAAAAGTGAAGAAGGGAAAGGGACAACCATTTATTTCACTCTTCCAATGGCGAAGGAAGAAGAGGACGATTGGGAATGAATATGGAAAACTTTAAAACCATCGTTCTTATTAACCTAGTTGTCATTAGTCTGTTTCTTACTTTTAATTTATGGACGTACGTACCAGATTCTAATTCGATGCAAAGTACAAAGTTTGTCCAAGGAAATGCAGAAGCAATAAAAAAAGATGTTTCAAATGTAATTGTCCCATCCTATATGATTGTTCATAAGGATAAGAAGCATTTTGCAAGTGAAAAGAGAGAGAATATTAACTTGTTATATAGAGTTATTGAGAAAGGTGAATTTCATGATTTTAAGGATATCACTATCACGAACTCTATCTCTAAAGGTGATTTCCTCTCTTATGTGCATGGAGAAGGGAAGATTGAAATTGTCTTTCCGACCGAGGTTCCGTTTGATGCGATTAGGGGCGTATTAACAATTAAAGATAAGAAATTAGATACGTATAATTTTGATCGTATTGTTATCGATCCTTCTAAAAGTCGTGATCAAAATATTGATGTAAATTTCGTTTCTTATAACCATCATAAAGTATATAAAATGACATTAACAGGTGTAAATCTAAGTGAAATTGTAAATGCACAAAATCAATTTTTAGCTTTAGCAAGACCTTATTTTCCGTATGATATAAATGATACAAAAAGAATATTTTTACCGGATGGTTCAACAGAAATGCAGGGTTTTTTATATTTTACACGGGATTTACCTGTAGAATCATTTAAAAATGCACTGTTTAGTGACCCGCGTTATGTGACTCCTATTTCTAATGAATTAGAAGAAACTTATACGGATGGTATTCGTCTTATGCAAATCAATAAGCAGAACCGAATGTTAAAGTATACAAATTCATCTGTGGTTAGTGGTGCACGTATGTATGGAAACATTCTTATGCAAAGAAGTTTTGAATTTGTTAATAGTCATAGCGGCTTAACAGATGCATATAGATTCGATTATCTAAATTCCAAGGGGAAAACAAAGTTCCGCTTATATGAAGAAGATTTACCCGTATTTAATAGCGAAGGAATGACCGCATTAACACAAGTATGGGGAGCGGAAGAATTAATTAGCTATAAGCGTCCATTATTTAATTTGGTAATTGATAAAGGTGAGGATAAAAAGACAGTACTTCCAGCTGGATGGACTGTTATAGAATCATTACAAAAAAATTCGGATGTAGATAAAAAGTTAATTCAAGATATAGGAATTGGCTATAAATTAGTACCAGAAAATGGACCAAATGGACCAAATGGGCAGGTTGTAACGGGAAGCTTAAAGCCGATTTGGTATGTGATTTATGGTGAAGATCAACAAGTATTTGAGTGGAGTGAAGAGAAGGAGGGAGAGCTAATTGGACTGGAATCGGATTAAGACAATATTTATTGTTACCTTTTTTATTTTAGACCTCTTCCTCGTGTTTCAATTCATTCAAAAGCAGGATAGTAACCAATTAGAGTTAATGGCAGAAACAAAGGTAGATCAACAGTTAAAAGATGATAAAATTACAGTTGGTGATTTACCAAAAGAACCAAAGAAAGATTCCTTTATCACAGCAAAAAATAAGGAATTTAAAGAAGAGGACATCCGTTCCTTAAAAAACCAAGCAGTTACTTTGCAGGATAGAAACACAATTGTAAGTAAATTAAAAGAACCATTATTACATGCAAAAACACTGTCTAAAGATAAATATAGTGATTTCTTGAAAAATTATGTGCTAGATGGTCAGAAATATGAGTTTGGTAAAGCAGAAGCAACGAAAATCTATTTCTTTCAAAAATATAAAGATAAACCTATCTTTTATAATGATCATGGGATGATTGTTGTCGATTTAAATGAGAAAGGTGAATTTATTTCGTATACACAAACAATGTTAACCGATTTAAAAGAGATGGGTGAGAATGAAAAAGCAAAAGAGCAAGAGATTATTACAGCTCAAACAGCTTTAGAAAATTTATACTTTAAGAAGGAAATAAAACAAAATACGCATTTTAAAGAAGCGCAGATTGGATATGCAACTCTTGTTACATCTGCAGCTTCTAATATACAAGTGCTTGCTCCGACATGGAATTTAAAAACAGATCGAAAAGTAGATTATTTTGTAAATGCTATTGAGGGACAAGTAATTGAGCTAGAGAAAGAAAAGGAAAATGAAAAAGAAAAAATAATGGAGTGAGCAGAAATGAGTTTGCATTTTAGTGTACTTGCAAGCGGCAGTACAGGAAATGCGCTATATGTAGGGACCGAAAAACAGAAATTGCTCATTGATGCAGGCTTGAGTGGAAAAGCGACAGAAGCTTTATTTCAGCAAGCTGAATTGGACATTCAAGATATATCAGGCATTCTTGTAACACATGAGCATAGTGATCATATTAAAGGTCTTGGTGTGTTAGCACGTAAATATCAGTTACCTGTGTATGCAAATGAAAAAACGTGGAATGCTATGGAACATTTAATTGGTAACATTCCAACAGACCAAAAATTTATTTTCTCTATTGGCGATGTGAAAACATTCGGAGATATTGAAGTGGAATCATTTGGTGTTTCTCATGATGCAGCAGAGCCGATGTTTTATGCATTTCATCATAATGGTAGGAAATTAGCTCTTATTACAGATACGGGGTATGTGAGCGACCGTATGAAAGGTATCATTAAAGGAGCAAATGCCTTTGTATTTGAAAGTAATCATGATGTTGAAATGCTTCGTATGGGACGCTATCCATGGAGTATAAAGCGACGTATCTTAAGCGATGTAGGTCACGTTTCTAATGAAGATGCTGCACTTGCAATGACTGATGTTATCACAGATGAGACGAAACATATTTATTTAGCGCATTTGAGTTTAGATAATAATATGAAAGAACTAGCACGTATGTCTGTTGCGCAGGTGCTAGAAGAGAAAGGTTTTGCAGTTGGGGAAGCATTTGAGGTACATGATACGGATCCAAAGGCACCAACGAAAATTCAATACGTATAATTCTTGGTTTTAGTAAACAATAAAGGAGAATATAGTTGTTTTCGGGAGGATTGGTGAACAAGTATGTCCTTTATTGATGAAGAAGAATTTCGTATGAAACGAACTGGTAAAAAGAAGCACAAAGGTATCGTTATTTCTAGCATAGCAGGAACAATTGTTGGGGCTTCATTGTTTGCATTTGGAGCCCCTTTATTTTCTGATTCTGGTTCACAAACAATAGAGCAAGCGGAAGCAAGCGAAGGGAATGGACTTAAACCATCGCAAACAAATACAATGCGAGTAGGGCATTCGGGATTTGTAGATGCTGTTGATCGTGCTTCTGAGGCTGTTGTTGGAATTATTAACATACAACGTGATAATTTTTCAGAAGCGGATGCGGAAGCTGGGACAGGATCAGGTGTGATTTATAAGAAAACAAATGGTCATGCTCATATCGTAACAAATCATCATGTTGTCGCAGGGGCAAATCGTATTGAGGTGAGCTTAAGCGACGGTAAAAAAGTACCTGGTAAAGTATTAGGTAGTGATGTAGTTACAGATTTAGCGGTTTTAGAAATAGATGCGAAACATGTAAAGAAAGTCATTGAGATAGGAGATTCTAATACAGTTCGTCGTGGAGAAGCAGTAATTGCAATTGGAAACCCACTTGGATTACAATTCTCAGGAACTGTTACACAAGGAATTATTTCTGCAAATGAGAGAATTGTTCCTGTAGACTTAGATCAGGATGGACATTATGACTGGCAAGTAGAAGTATTACAAACAGACGCAGCTATTAATCCAGGGAATAGTGGCGGCGCACTTGTAAATGCAGCAGGACAACTAATTGGAATCAACTCGATGAAAATTGCAGCAAAAGAAGTAGAAGGTATTGGACTTGCTATCCCAGTTACAAGAGCAGTGCCTGTTATGAATGAGCTTGAAAAGCATGGAAAAGTAAGACGGCCTTATGTTGGGGTTGAACTTAGATCTTTAAATGAAATTCCAAATTATTACTGGTCTGAAACGTTGCATTTACCAAGTAGTGTAACAGATGGTGTCTGCATTTTAGACGTGAAAAGTCCATCTCCTGGCGCAAATGCAGGACTTCGGGAACATGATGTAATTGTGGCCGTTGATGGAAAGCAAGTCCATAATATTATCGGATTTCGAACGGTATTATATAATAAAAAAATTGACGATAAAATGACCCTGACGTTTTATCGTGGTACAAAACGAGCAACAACAACGGTGAAATTAGGTAGTCAAAACTATTAAGAAAACAGGAGGACTATCCTCCTGTTTTCTATTGTGGAATAGTGAGGTGAAAAATATGAAGTTACCTTGTTGTTTAGAACATGTAGAATTAGCATTAGATATCATTGTGGATGAGTGCGAAGTAGCACCGGTTATCAACAATGTGGATAACTCCAAGAAAGAAGAAAAAACGTGTGAATTTTGTCAAAACAAGGCGACATATGTTGTATCGAACACAGATTCTCACACAATATGTGGGTAATAGTTGTGGATATGTGGATAAGTTTTGTGGATAACGTGTTTGTAAGGTGGGGAATACGTGTGAATATCTCGATTATTTCGATTGGGAAATTAAAAGAAAAATATTTAAAACAAGGTATTGCAGAATACTTAAAACGACTTTCTGCGTACGCAAAAGTAGAAGTGATTGAATTACCGGATGAAAAGGCACCGGAAAATTTAAGTGAAGCAGAAATGTTAATTGTAAAAGAAAAAGAAGGTATACGTATACTAGATAAAATTTCAGATGATACGCATGTGATTGCATTAGCAATTGAAGGAAAACAAAAATCATCAGAAGAATTTGCAGCGAATCTTGATCGTCTTGCTACGTATGGAAAAAGTAAAATAGCATTTGTTATTGGGGGATCACTAGGGCTTAGTTCGGAAGTGATGAAGCGCTCTAACGAATCACTTTCATTCTCAAAAATGACATTACCGCATCAGTTGATGAGATTGGTACTTTTAGAGCAAGTATATCGGGCGTTTCGGATTAATCGTGGTGAACCTTATCATAAATAAAAGGAACTATCTGTTAGATGTGTTATAACGATTAGGAAAATTCGATATACGTAAGAATATTTTTTATTAAAATTTCTACAATACTATAGTTATCTATTAGATTATTCCTATTAAGAAGACCATTGGAAAATAATCCCCGATGGTCTTTTTAATGCTTCGTAATAATTGAACGAATTATTGTTTAGGTTGTAGTGGAATATGAACAATACAATTATGTTCTTCTAAACAGAGAAAATGGTAAAATTAGTTTCCTTGAATAAGTTTGTTTCTATTTATAAAAAATTGTGCTGTAATATTGATAGAACAATTTTTCATTGTGTTCTAAGTAGTTAAAGAAGTGGGGAATTGAGGTTGAAAAAGTTTAAGAAGTTTTATCTAGAGATTACTAGTGTATGTAATCTCGCATGCAGCTTTTGTCCACCAACAGAACGACAGAAGCAATTTCTTTCTGTGGAGGATTTTTCTAAGAGATTAGACCAAATTAAACCTCACACAGACTACATTTATTTACATGTAAAAGGTGAGCCGCTGCTCCATCCTAAAATAGATCAATTGTTAGATTTAAGTCATGAAAAAGGATTTAAAGTTAATATTACAACCAATGGAACGTTAATTAATAAAAAGAGGCATAAATTATTAAATAAACCTGCACTAAGACAGATGAATTTCTCGCTTCATAGTTTTGACGGTCATCCGGGATCTGAAGATAAAGAAGGATATGTAAGAAGTATCCTCTCCTTTATTAAAGAAGCAACGAGTCAATCGGAATTAATTGTGTCACTAAGACTATGGAACCTTACACAAGACAATAAAACGAATCTTGAAATACAACGAAATAGACAGTTATTAGAAATTATTGAGAAAGAATTTGATTTACCATACAAAATTGAAGAGAAGATTACACCAGGAAGTGGTGTAAAACTTGCGGATCGCATCTTTATTAACCAAGATTATGAATTTCAGTGGCCGGCTTTGCATGAAGAAGAGGATGATGGAAAGGGCTTCTGTCATGGTCTTCGAAATCAAGCAGGTATTTTAGCAAACGGAACTGTTATTCCTTGTTGTTTAGATGGTGAGGGAATTATTAACCTTGGAAATATTAATGAGGCCCCATTCTCTGAAATTATTGAAAGAGATAGAGCGAAAAATATTGTAGATGGATTTTCACGTAGGGTAGCAGTAGAAGAACTATGTAGAAAATGCGGATACCGTAAGAGATTTGGAAAATAGGTGGATAAAGTGAAGCTTTAATCAGTGGGGGATTCTTTCTTCCCCATTGATCATTAGTTCACACCGATTAGTCCTTTACGAGCAGTCGATTCCTCTCCTAGCTTCTTTGATTTCTTGAGGATGATAATTGCTTATTAATTTGAAAATATATACATAATCATTTAATCTATATATAAATTTATTGAGAATTTTAATTGTTAGGGATAGATATTTTTATTTGAATTATCATGAAACAAGTCTTCTCTTCAGTAAATTTTAAAGGGAGAATATAAGCAGTTTGGGGGGAATTAATGTGAAAAAATTAATAGCAACTTTAGGAATGATATCTCTTTTGATAGTAGGATGTAGTAATGATAAAACATCCGAAAAGGCAATTAAGCAAGGAGAGTTAGCACTAGCAAATAAAGAATATGATAAGGCACTAGCTTCGTTTGAATTAGCGCTAGGAGAGCAAAAAGAAGATGAAAAAGTAAAAGTACTAATCACGCAAACAAATAAAATGATGGAAGCCTTGAAAGCTGTGAAAGAGGCAAAGTTAGATGAGGCAAATACCTTGTTGGAAGAAATTGAGGAAATAGAGGGTGGCTCTAAAACGTTAAATAAACAAGCGAAAGGGCAACGAGAATCTATAGTGGTCAAAAAGGAAAAAATAGAAAAGTATAATAGTCAATTTGCAAAAGTAGAGGGATTAAAAAATAATCAAAAATTTTTAGAAGCAAAAGAAATACTAAATGCAGTTGTAGAAGAAACAAAAGATAATGAAGAGTTGAAAATATATTATCAAAAAGCAACGGAACAAATTACTCAAATGGCCCAAGATATAGCACAATTAGAAAAAGAAAAAGCAGAAGAAGCGAAACAAAGAGAACAAGAAGCAAAACAAAGGGCAGAAGAAGTGAAACAGAGAGAGGAAACACTAAGAAAAAGAGTTGAAGAAACTAATAAAGGTAAGAAGAGTGAATACTTAAGTAAGTTAAATAATATTGAAGGGAGTTTAAGTAGTTTAGATTACCTGTATGCAGAAGGAATCACGTCTAAGATGAAAGAAGGAGCGGGTAAAAAGTATAAAGCATGGGATGATGCATTAAATGATATTTACGGTGTATTAAAAACACAACTATCCGCTAATGAAATGAATACATTAAAGGAAAAACAACGTGATTGGATATCATACCGAGATCGTAAAGCTAAAGAAGTATACGTATCTGAAGGAGAAGGAACATTAGCACAAGTAGGTTATACAGAATCTTTAGCAAAAACTACAAAAGAAAGATGCTATGAATTAGTTGAGCAATATATGAAATAATAAAGAGGCCTTATACAAATTATTAGAATTTGAGATTGTTCAAGTTACACATGTATATCGGAAATTTATATCATAAGAAAAAAATGAGCAAGTACAAAATAAAGTACCTTGCTCATTTTTTATATACGAATCAATATTCATTACATTTAAAAAGTAAATAAAGCTTAATATACTTTATCACCATTAAAGATTGAGTTTTTCACGACAACATAATCTACAGTGCGAATTGCTTCTAATTTCGTTCCACCAGCATAAGAAATAGAAGATTGAAGATCTTGTTCCATTTCAATTAATGTATCTTCTAAAGATCCTTTATGTTCGACAAACATTTTTTTACCTTCTACGTTTTTCTTTTCGCCTTTTTGGAATTCTGAAGCTGAGCCAAAGTATTCCTTGTAAAGCTTTCCGTCTTTCTCAATTGTTTCTCCTGGAGATTCTTCATGACCAGCAAATAATGAACCAATCATAACCATAGTCGCGCCAAATTTAATGGATTTCGCTACATCACCATGAGTACGAATACCGCCGTCAGCAATAATTGGTTTACTTGCAGCTTTTGCACACCAGCGAAGTGCAGCTAATTGCCAGCCACCAGTTCCAAAGCCTGTTTTAATTTTCGTGATGCATACTTTACCAGGTCCGATTCCTACTTTTGTTGCATCAGCACCAGCATTTTCTAGCTCTCTTACTGCCTCTGGAGTTCCAACATTTCCTGCAATAACAAAGCTTTCAGGTAAATGTTGTTTAATATGTTGAATCATTTTTATTACCGCATTGGAATGACCATGTGCGATATCTATTGTAATATATTCAGGACAAAGCTGCTCAGCAGCTAATTGTTGTACAAATTCATACTCTTCTTCTTTAACGCCAACACTAATGGATGCGATTAATCCACGTAAGTGCATATCTTTAATGAAAGAGATACGTTTTTCTGGCTCAAAACGATGCATGATATAGAAATATTTATTTTCAGCTAAATATACAGCGATCTTTTCATCTATAATTGTTTGCATGTTTGCAGGTACGACAGGTAATTTAAATGTATGTTTTCCTAAAGTGACACTTGTATCACACTCAGAACGGCTATTTACTATACATTTTGCAGGAATTAATTGAATATCTTCATAGTCGAATACTTTTTCCACGAATTACACCCCTAAATACGAATATTTTATTTTAAACTTAAAAAAATGTTCGTCCAAAAGATAATGTACATCATTTTTTTCATTAAGTCAAAGGTTTTCATGTATATTTATCAAATATAGGGGTTAAATTTTAAATTATTATAGATAATACCGAATTAATTATTGTTTTATAGGTAAAATGTTCGTATTTAAAAAGATATATTATTAAAATTTAAGTGGTAATGCCGAATAATATTTTGAAATATAATAGCGAAATAACAAAAAAGAGTATTTTTGATACTCTTTTTTGTTATTTATTTTCTTCAGGAAATTGATATTTATTTTTCAATTCTTTTAAATCATTTACCAATTGTTCTCCAATTGTAGGAGCAAGGTCTTCGTATGTGGGAGATAGTACTTTTTCCCATTCTTTCTTTTCTACATCAGTTAGTCTATGAATTTGGATGGATGAATTTTGTTTAATAAGTTCAAGTTGTTTTTCATTCATTTGGATGGATTGATGGTTGTTCCATTCTGTTGTTTCTTTCATTGCTTCAAGTAATATTTGCTGCGTTTTTTCTGTTTGTTGATTCCATATTTGTTGATCCATCATGACAACATAGCCTAAATACCCATGATTACTAATTGTCAAATAGTTTTGAACGTTATAAAATTTTTTAGAGTAGATATTTGATATTGTATTTTCTTCGCCATCAACTTTTCCAGTTTCAATTAATTTATATGTAGAGTTAAATGAATCTTGATGCGCATCAACTTTTAATAAATCAAATTGGGATTGGATTACATCACTTTGCATAATGCGAAAGGATTGTCCTTGTATATCTTTAGGTGTATGAATGGGCCCTTTATTTGAAGTAATTTGCTTAAAGCCATTTGACCAATGAGCAAGACCTTTAATTTTATCTTTCTGTAAGGATTGAAGTAATTGTTCCCCAATTTTTCCGTTTAAGCCTTCTTGAATGGCTTCATAACTTGGAAAAGCAAATGGCAGATCCAGTACGCCCCATCCGTGAGAGAGCATTCCAAGTTTTGAGGTAGAAGGGGCAATGAAATGAACTTGTCCAGCTTTTAAAGCACGGATTTCTTCTATATCAGAATAGAGGCTCCCGTTTGGGAAAATTTCTATTTTTATATTTCCATTTGATTTCTCGTTAACAAGCTCAGCAAATTTACTAGCCGCAAGTCCTTTAGGTGTATTTTCTGCTACAACATGACTAAACTTGAAAACAATTTGTTTATTTAGTCCTTCTTGGTCATCGTCATAAGCAAGTTTACCTTGGGAAAAAAGACTGTGAAACCCTACAAATAAAGCGCTAGTAATGAAAACAATAAAAAGGAGTATAAAAATAGCGATTTTTTTCATCTTAAACCTCCTCGTAGGTCGTTATTGTAAGCATACAGAGAAGATTTTTATTCGTAAAGATGCTTTTAGGGGAAAGGGGGACGGACAGTGAAACAAATGCCTATCCGCTGGAAAATTACGATTTTATCCTATGCAGTAGTTATTTTTTCGCTATTTATAGGTGGAATTGTTATCATTGCAAATATTCAACAAAAGGAAGAAAAAGAATTAAGAATTAGATCTATGAATACGGCGCGGACGGTAGCAGAGCTGTCAGATGTAAAGAAATCACTTCAGGAAACAACAGGGTGGTTTACATTGAATCCAGCTATTGAAAATATTCGAGTGATTAATGAAACAGAATACATAGTAGTAATGAATATGGAGCGAATTCGATATTCTCATCCTGTAAAAGAAATGATTGGGAGACCATCAAAAGGGACGGACGAAGAACCAGCATTTGCGGAGCATATTTACTTTTCAAAAGCAAAAGGAGAGATAGGTACTGTAATTCGTGCTTTTATGCCTATTAAGGATCAAAATTTAAATCAAATTGGTGTTGTTGTAGTAGGGAACAAAATACCAAACTTTTGGGAAATTATGCTTGGATTAGCAGAAGAGATTACTTTTATTGTTATATTAACTTTAATATTTGGTTTGAGTGGTTCGTTGATGCTTGCCAATCATATTAAAAAACAGATGTTTCAGTTAGAACCTTATGAAATTAAACGAATGTTAGAAGAACGAACAGCAACCTTTCATTCGATTAATGAGGGTGTGATTGCAATTGATAATCAAGAAATTATTACTATTTTTAATGAAAAAGCAAAGCAAGTTTTTCGAGTAGAGGGAAATGTTGTAGGGAAGCCTATTCGTGCAGTTTTAAAGGATACGAGACTTCCAGAAATCGTGGAGAGGAATCGGGCAGTATATAATGAAGAGATAAAAGTAAGTGGAAAGGTAATTTTAAGTAATCGTATACCAATCAAGAAAGATAATGAATTAATTGGTGCTGTGGCAATCTTTCAAGATCGTACTGAAGTTACAAAACTTGCAGAGGAATTAACAGGAGTGAAAACCTTTGTAGAGGCACTGCGTGTACAAAGCCATGAGCATATGAATAAACTTCATACAATAGCAGGTTTAATTCAACTTGGTAAAGCAGATCAGGCATTACAACTTGCTTTCCACACTTCAGAAGAACAGGGTAGTGTAACAAATTTTTTAAATGAAACGATAAAAAATGATGCGATTGCAGGTCTTCTTTTGAGCAAGATAAGCCGCGGAAAGGAATTAGGGATACAAGTTGTAATTGATCAAAATAGTTATTTAGAAGAATTTCCTTATCAATTAGATCAACATGATTTTGTTGTATTACTAGGTAACTTAATTGAAAATGCGTTTGGATCATTTGAACAAACGGATGTAAAGAATAAAAGAATTGATATTAGTATTGAACAGTCTGAAGATGTATGTGCGATATTGATTGAGGATAATGGATGCGGAATAAAAGAAGAGCATTTACCAAAAGTGTATGAGAAAGGGTTTACTGTAAATAAAATTAGCGGGACAGGTTATGGACTTTTCTTAGTAAAGCAAATTATTGAAAAGGGAAGAGGGGAAATTAACATTTCATCTTTTCAAGGTGAAGGAACTTCTTTTATCATTACTTTTCCAATGAAGATGGAGGCGGAATTGTATGAACTATAAAGAGGAGATCAAGGTACTATTAGTGGAAGACGATCCAATGGTTCAAGAAGTAAATAAAGAATTTATTAGAAGCGTAAAGGGATTTCAAGTAGTTGCTGTCGCTAATAATGGTGAGGAGGGAGTCCATCTTGCAAAAAAAATAAATCCAGATCTTGTTATTTTAGATATTTTTATGCCGAAAAAGAATGGTATTAAGGTATTGCAGGAATTTCGAAAACAAGAGTTAGAAACAGATGTAATCGTTGTTTCAGCTGCAAAGGATAGGGAAACAATTAAACTCATGCTTCAAAATGGGGCAATGGATTATATTATTAAGCCTTTTAAGTTATACAGAATTCAGCAAGCTTTAGAAAAGTATCGACAATATAGAATGAGTTTGAAGGAATCCGGGGCAATTTCACAAGAACAACTGGATGTATTATTATATGCTGGACGTTCTAAGAAGAAAGTAAGCAATTTGCCAAAGGGATTAAATGAATTTACATTAAATGAAATTGAGGCGTATGTAAAAAAACAAGATGAATCTCGTTCTGCAGAAGAGGTAGCTAGTGCGATTGGGATAGCTAGAGTTACGGCTCGGCGTTACTTAGATTATTTGGAAAAAGAGGGATTCATTCGTTTGGCAGTACAGTATGGGGGAGTTGGAAGGCCAGTCAATCGTTATGTATATCGTGAAGTAAAAAAGTGAGACCAAAATGACCAAAATATTCGTTATGACCATAAACTTCTCACCTCTTATTGAAAACGCTATCATTATGTAAAAACATAAGGATGAGAAAGCTTTCAAAAAGGAGAGGAGAAATGAAGGTGAAACGATTATTTAAAAATTTAACCTTTCAAGTATTAACAGCTATTGTGCTAGGCGTATTGGTCGGGCTTATGTGGCCAAGTGTTGGGAAGGAAATGAAGCCGATAGGTGATACATTTATTAATGCTGTAAAAATGGTAATCGCACCAATTATTTTTTTAACAATTGTACTTGGTATTGCCAAAATGGGAGATATGAAGAAGGTTGGTAAGGTCGGTGGAAAAGCTTTTATTTACTTTGAGGTTGTGACAACATTCGCACTTATTGTTGGATTAATCGTTGTAAATGTTATGAAACCAGGTTCAGGTCTTAACTTTAATGAACTTGCCAAAGGAGATGTATCTAAATATACACAAGGCGGGGGACAGGGTATTAATTGGATTGATTTTGTTACTCACATCGTCCCTTCTAATATGGTTGATGCGTTTGCTAAGGGTGACATTTTACAAGTGTTATTCTTTTCAATTCTATTTGGGGTAGGTTTAGCTGCGCTTGGTGAAAAAGGAAATTCAGTGATTGATTTCTTAGACAAACTTTCACACGTATTCTTTAAAATTATTGGCTATGTAATGAAAGCCGCTCCGCTTGGTGCGTTTGGAGCAATGGCTTATACAATTGGTCATTTTGGGCTGGCTTCACTCGTACCACTTGGAAAATTGATGATGTCAGTATATATTACGATGTTCCTATTCGTGTTTGTTGTTTTAAATATTATTTGTAAGATATACGGATTTAGCTTATGGAATTATTTAAAGTTTATTCGAGATGAAATATTAATTGTATTAGGAACAAGTTCTTCGGAATCCGTACTTCCGAGAATGATGAATAAGATGGAACGATATGGCTGTTCAAAATCTGTTGTTGGCCTTGTCATTCCGACTGGTTATTCTTTTAATCTGGATGGTACATCTATTTATTTATCCATGGCAGTTGTCTTTTTAGCGCAAGTATTTGGTGTTGATTTAACAATCGGACAGCAAATTACAATTATTTTAGTACTTATGTTAACGTCTAAAGGCGCTGCTGGCGTAACAGGAAGTGGGTTTATTGTATTAGCATCTACGTTAGCGGCACTAAAGGTTATTCCTTTAGAAGGATTAGCATTACTTCTTGGTGTTGATCGTTTTATGAGTGAGGGAAGAGCAATCGTAAACTTAATTGGCAATGGAATTGCTACAATCGTTGTTGCAAAGAGTGAAAATGAATTTGATGAAATGAAGCATGAAGAAGCGGTTTCTAATATGAAAATGCTAAAAGAGACAAGGGAAGCTGTATAAATATCGGAATTATTCTAATGCAAGATAAAGTTTCTTATGTAGATATAATGTAGGGGAATTTAAAGGGATATGAATCTATAAATAAAAAGGGGCTATCTACTCTAGAGAGAAGATAGCCCTTTTTTATTTATTCAAAAAAGTCCAATTGGTTCAACTAATAATTAACGGTAAATGAGGCCAACCCTATCAATTTACATTTTATTTTTAAACATTATTAAGTATGAATAATTAGAATTTATATTATCCCATTTTTTCTTTTGATTGGTAAAAATTGACGGTATTTAAATCGTATGATATCATTTTAAATTGTGATTTTAATTAATAATATCGTGATGAAATATAAAAAAAGGAGGGGAAATATGAATATATTAAGTAGTAGAGAAGGAGGCTTTCGCTTAAAAAATTTAAGTTGGCTTCATTTCTATTTCCTTATATTAATTGTATTTTCGTTTTTAATACGCATATATTTAGCTTCAAACTTACCAGGATTTCTTGGGGATCAAGACTTTTTTGTTAACTGGATGGAAACCGTTGGGAAATACGGTCTAGCCGATGTTTATGGATACGGTTATGGTGTAAATTACCCACCATTCTTTTTAGCGATTTTAGGTATATATGGAAAAGTACTAGCTGCTTTTAATTTACAGGCAGTAGCTGGTGATGTTTTAGTTCGTATACCACCTATTTTATTTGATATGGTGGCTATAATTATCTTGGCTATAGCTTCTAAAAAAATAGAAAATCCTTTTATAAGAGCGATATTGGTAACATTTTTGGCATTAAATCCTGCAGTATTACTAGATGGACCTATTTGGGGTCAAATAGACATGTTACATGCTATACTAATGGTTTGTTCAATATTATTACTTGTTTCTAATCCGCTATTATCTGGTGTTATTTTCGCTATAGCATTACTAGCAAAATTTCAATCTATTGTAATTGCTCCTGTTTTTGCTATTTATTTCCTAAAGGTAATGTGGGAAAAAAGAGAATTTAAACCACTGTTTAAGTATATACTTGGATTTTGTATACCACTATTAATATTTGGGGTTTATTTTGTAGTTCATGGTACATTTTATGATATGTTACAGCAAGGGTATTTAAGTGCAGTAGGAACTTTTCCAACCGTAACTTTAAATGCAATGAATATTTGGTATTATATAATTGGAATCACACCTGATGTAAGTGACTCAATTATTATCTTGCCACATTTAAGTTTAAAGAGGGTTGGATTATTGATTCTAGCTGTAGCAGTATTCTTGGCATGGCTGTATGTTTTCTTTAACCGTAAATGCAGTACAGTGGTGTTATTGAAAGCTTCAACATTTATATGTTTTGCATTTTATATGTTACCTACTCAAATGCATGAGAGATATAGTTTCCCAACATTAATTTTTGTGATATTTGTATTATTATATGATATAAAATGGACAGGCATAACCCTTGGATTAACCTTTGCAATCTCTTTAAATTTAATATTTGTTCTTTATTCACGTGAGAATAATATGGCAATGTTCATAGCAACATTAAACTGTTTTGTATTTTATTCTATGGGTAAAGCGTTATTAAAAGATTATAGTGATAACATAGAATCCTTAATAACCAAATACAACAAAGGATAATTTTATAAGATATGTATTAAAATAAATTTGTATGTCATAAATATAGAGGTTATTTTATGATGTGGAAATAGGTGGATATAAAGAATGAAAGAGCTAATTTCAGTTGTAGTTCCTATGTATTTTGAAGAAGAAGTTGCACAAGAGTGTTATAATCGATTGAAATCTGTTATGGTTCAAAACAATATTAACTATGAATTCATTTTTGTAAATGATGGTAGTACAGACCGTACAATGGATATTTTAAAAGAAATTGCCGCCGGGGATGATCGTGCAAAGGTCGTGAACTTCGCACGTAACTTTGGTCATCAAACCGCTGTAACAGCAGGTATTGACTGTGCAAGTGGAGATGCAATTGTTATTATCGATGCAGATTTACAAGATCCGCCAGAGGTAATTCTTGAACTAATTGCAAAATGGCAAGAAGGCTATGAAGTTGTTTATGCAAAAAGAAAACAACGTAAGGGTGAGACGTGGTTTAAGCTTTTAACAGCAAAATATTTCTATCGTTTCTTAAACTATATGTCTGATATTGATATTCCAAAAGATACAGGTGATTTCCGAATCATTGATCGCAAGGTAGCAGATGTGTTTAAGAAAATGACAGAACGAAATCGATTTGTACGAGGCATGATGTCTTGGATTGGATTCCGTCAAACATATGTAGAGTATGAACGCGAGGAGCGTTTTGCTGGTGAAACAAAATACCCATTAAAGAAAATGATTAAATTTGCATCAGATGGGATTTTTGCTTTCTCTACGAAACCACTAAGAATTGTAATGACACTAGGTTTGTTATCAGTTTTTATTTCCATAGCAGTATTGCTATATTCCTTTGTAATTAAGGTAATTGGGGAAGATATCCAAACAGGTTGGGCATCTATCATGGTAGCTATTACATTCTTCAGTGGTATTCAATTACTAGGGCTCGGTATTGTTGGGCAATATATTGCGCGTATTTATGATGAGAGTAAAAATCGTCCAATTTATATAGTGAAAGAAACAGTGAATATTGAGGAAGAAGATATAAGGATGGCTTATGAGAAAAAAGATAACCTTTCCGAGGAGAAAAGAACTGTAAGCATTTCATAAGTTTAGTATTTATATAGGTTGCCGGAGAAGAGGCTGTTCAACATTATTACGTGTTGAATGGCCTCTTATTTCGTTATTAACGTTAATAATTTTAACAGCACCTTCAGTCCCCTTCTTCAAACAACTCATAAGAGTGTTAAAGGGGGCATTCACTGAAGTTTAGCATATTTTCCGAAAAGAAGTCCCTGCTTCAAACAGATTGTAAGGTTGTTAAGTGGTGGGTAGTTCACTGAGTTATTTGTTGGATATTAGGATTGCTTCCTGAAGTGCATAGGATGATAAACTTCCTTCATAGGGAATCATCATAATATTGGTATGATTAATGTAAGTTGGATGGGTTTTGTAAAGGTTTACTTTTTTAAATCCGTGTATAAATTGTTACTTCTGATACAACATACTCGCTATTTAGTTTTTTAACAGATTGCCCGGAATGGCATATTTAAATTATTCATTAACCTTTTTATTTGTTATACGGATACTCCCTCCTTGAAATCCATTGTAAGGACTTAACTAAAGTTGTGTCCATATAACTATATTAACTTCATTTTTATCAAATGGTGAACATGGCTTTTGATTAGGGACATAATTTCAGTATAATGAAGTGCGAGCAATGATAAATATAATATTTAGATTATGGTTAAATAATAAATAAAAGAAAATACATAACAAAATGAGGTTAGTACATGAGTGGAAAAAGTTTTAAAGAGTATGCATTGAGTAAGGAAATTATAAGAGCACTTACTAGTTTAAAGTATGAGAATCCAACAGAAGTGCAAGGAAAAGTAATTCCAGTTGCACTAGAAAAGAAAGACCTTGTTGTGAAGTCGCAAACTGGAAGTGGAAAGACAGCTTCTTTTGGGATTCCACTTTGTGAAATGGTCAAATGGGAAGAAAATAAGCCGCAAGCATTAATACTTACGCCAACGAGGGAGCTTGCTGTGCAAGTGAAAGAGGACATCACGAATATAGGAAGATTTAAACGAATTAAGGCAACAGCTGTTTACGGAAAATCACCGTTTGCACGACAAAAATTAGAATTAAAGCAAAAAACACATATTGTTGTCGGAACTCCTGGACGCGTGTTAGATCATATTGAAAAAGGTACCCTATGCTTAGAGAAATTAAAGTATTTAGTGATTGATGAGGCAGATGAAATGTTAAATATGGGCTTTATTGATCAAGTAGAGGCAATTATTGATGAATTACCTACAAATCGGATGACAATGTTATTTTCTGCGACATTACCAGAGGACGTTGAGAATTTATCAAGCACATATATGAAATCACCCATCAATATTGAGATAAAGGCATCTGGCATTACGACAGATAAAATTGAACATAGGCTTTTAGAGGTAAGAGAAGAAGAGAAGTTTTCGCTTCTGAAAGATATCACAACTGTCGAAAATCCAGATAGCTGTATTATTTTCTGCCGTACACAAGAAAATGTAGACCATGTATTTAGACAGTTAAAACGTTCTGGTTACCCTTGTGATAAACTTCATGGCGGTATGATACAAGAAGATCGCTTTGCGGTAATGAATGATTTTAAAAGAGGGAAATTCCGTTATTTAGTAGCGACAGATGTGGCAGCGAGAGGAATTGATATTGAAAATATTACCCATGTCATTAACTATGATATTCCATTAGAAAAGGAAAATTATGTACACCGGACAGGAAGGACGGGGCGTGCTGGTAATAGTGGGAAAGCAATTACATTTGTAACGCCATATGAAGAGAGATTTCTAGCAGAAATTGAAGAATATATTGGTTTTGAAATTCAGAAAATAGAAGCTCCGTCAAAAGAGGGTGTTGCAAAGAAAAAGGCAGCCTTTGAAGAGAAAATAAACACGAAACCAATTATGAAAAAAGAGAAAAGTGCAGGTTTAAATAAAGATATTATGAAGTTGTACTTTAATGGTGGAAAGAAAAAGAAGATTCGTGCAGTAGATTTTGTCGGTACGATTGCTAAAATTCCAGGTGTCACAGCGGATGATATAGGAATTATTACGATACAAGATAATGTTTCTTATGTTGATATATTAAATGGTAAAGGTCCACTTGTTTTAAAAGTAATGAAAAATACAACGATAAAAGGTAAGCGGTTAAAGGTTCATGAGGCAATTAAGTAAAAGAACTACCCACTCTAACAAGTGGGTAGTTTTTTTTATGGTTAAGATTCTTTCAAGTCATCAACTAATTTCTCTGCCAAACGTCTATACATATTGCTCATTGTTACAAATGAAGTTAGCAGTAAAAATTTTTCTAACTCTTTATCTTTACATGAAGCAACAGTGGTTACTTCAGCTACTCGGTTATCTACATCCCTTTTAAAATTCTCAACATTTGTTTCTGTAAGTTCAAGATAATCCTTATAGAGGGTATCTAGCTCGAAAGTATCCTCGTTTATTAGTCTCTCGTTGAGGTTCGCTAAAGAACTTTTAATATCATTAATTGAGAGAGCTCCTTTCAATTGATAAATTAAACTAATTAAAATCATATGTTCTCTTGAGTATTTCTTATTTTTTATAGGGATAAATAATTTTCCCTTTGCGTAGTTATTAATCATTGTTTTTGTAAGTACTTTTTCATCTTCTGTTCGTGTTGTATCACCGTAGTTATTTTCAAATAATTGAACCACTTGATCTACGTATAAATCTACATTAGGGATATCTTCAAGTGTAATATTTTTTTCTAAGTGTAGTGTTTCGAGTAAGTTCTGTATGTTTTCCATATAAACCCTCACCTTTATAAGAATAATGTACAATTTATCTTTAAATATGGTATTACGAAACAAATAAAATGTAAATGTTGACCTCTAGGTGAATTGTATATATAATTACATGTAGTTATTAAAACTACATGTAATTATATAAGGGGTTGTTAATATGAATGCTTATGTAAGAGAACCGGTTAATGCGTTTACCCATCTAGGAGGCGCTATTTTATCATTTATTGCTTTGCTAGCTATGCTTGTTAAGGTCTCTGTAAAAATGCCATCTGTTTCTACAATTTCAGCTGTTATTCTATTTGGAGTAGGGATGATGGTACTTTATGCAGCTTCGGCCGTGTACCACAGTGTTGTAGCAAGCGAGCGTGTTATTTATTTCTTTAGAAAACTGGATCATTCGATGATTTTCATCTTAATTGCAGGCACATATGCACCTTTTTGTTTAATTACATTAGAATATGCAAATGGTTTATTATTATTTGGGTTAGTGTATGTAACTGCTTTGTGTGGTATTATTTTTAAAATGTTTTGGTTTAACTGTCCAAGGTGGTTATCAACAGCAATTTATCTTATGATGGGATGGTTAATTGTTTTATTTTTCCCACCATTATCGGAAAATCTAAGTATAGAGGGTATTTTATTTTTAGTACTTGGTGGTGTTTTTTACACGATTGGTGGATTTATTTATGGAGCTAAACCAAAATGGTTAGAATTTAAATATATGGGGCATCATGAAATTTTTCATATTTTTGTGTTATTAGGTAGTCTGGCTCACTTTGTATGTGTATATTGTTATGTAATTTAAGAAAAAATGAATATATTCTATCTATATAAGGACTACATATCGTGAGATATGTGGTCTTTTTAATAGAAATAGGTTTTGACTTTGTTTACATAATTTTCCTCATTTATTTTTTGGAGTAATACTGTTATGATGATGTTATCGTTTTCAAGGTAAGTGTTATAGTAGGAGAATCTATTTGTTTCATCGAAAGAGATACATTTTATTGAAAGCGTTTTAAATATTGTTGGATTATATTTATATTTTGTATTATTTCAACTTTAGAAGTAGGAAGTCTGACTTATTTTTCACGAAATATAGAGGCACAAGTTATTGATATATTACTTTGATTTTATGTATTCCGTTCAAAATAAGAAGAAGAATACTACTAATATAATTTTATGATATGAGGAGGATAGTTTGTGGAAAGGAGGGACTTTTCACATCAAAATATATGGGTTATGTTGGATTATTACTTTCAGGTGCAGCACTATTTTTAAATAGCCTTGTTATATTAGGGAAGGCAGAAGAAAAAAGTGCGGGTGTTTTTAACTTATTTGTAGGGGTGCTACAAATTGTAATTCCGTTTTATCTCATTATGATTTCCGATCAAAGTAACTGGACGGTGTATTCATATGCAGCTACGTTTCTATTTGGCTTGACGTATTTATATGTGGGTATCACCTTTATTACAGGAATGAGTGGTAATGGGCTAGGATGGTTTTGTTTATGGGTGGCCATTGTTGCATTATTTTATATGGTTGTGTCATTTGTTCAATTTCAAGACATTGTTAACGCACTGACTTGGTTTATGTGGGCGCTTCTTTGGTACTTATTCTTTGTACTAAATGTACAAAAAAAGAATATAAATCAATATCTTGGCAGAATAGCATTTGTACAATCATGGGTAACGCTTACGCTTCCTTCTCTTCTTTATTTCATGGGGGTATGGGGAACTCCGGTGGCATATCAGATATGGACTTATGTCTCAGTACTTTCTGTTTTATATTTTTGCTACTGCATTTTTAAATATCGAGTATGATAATTGTTTTGATTTGAGAAGCAGGGAATCCATAAGGAGACTCCCTGCTTTTTACATACATTAACGAGTATAATAAAGATAACACGTAGTAATTCAGTCATCATAAGAAATTAAAATAATTAGGGAATGGTGAATATGAAAAAGGTATTAGTACTAGGCGGAACTAGATTTTTTGGAAAACGATTAGTTGAAAGCCTTTTGGAAGCCGGAAATGATGTGACAATTGCAACGCGAGGAATTACGAAAGATTCGTTTGGCAGTGCTGTTAAAAGGATTGTTGTAGATCGAGAAGATGAAGGGGCACTTCAGGAAGCGTTAGTAGGGGAAAGTTATGAAGTTGTATATGATAACCTATGCTATAGTCCTAATGCAGCGAAAATTATAGGAAATGTACTGCATAATAAAGTAAAGAAGTATATCGTTATATCCTCAATGGCTGTATATGAACCAGCGCTATCTTTAAAAGAAGAGGATTTCAATCCATATCAGTATCCGATTGTTTATGGAGATAGGAAAGATTTTTCTTACAGTGAAGGAAAAAGATTAGCAGAGGCCGTTTTATTTAAATATGCAACATTTCCTGTAATTGTAGTACGTTTTCCGGTTGTTATTGGTGAAAATGATTATACAAAGAGACTGCAATTTTATGTTGAAAATATTGTAATGGAAAAGTCTTTTGTAGTAGAGGATATAGAAGGAGAAATGTCTTTTATCCATGAAAAAGAGGCAGGAGAGTTTCTAGCTTGGCTAAGTACGATAGATGTAAGTGGCACAATTAACGCATGTAGTAATGGCGTTATTTCCATGAGAGAAGTTATCCGTTTTGTAGAAGAGAATACAGGAAGGAAAGCTTGTATCGGAGCGAAGGGAGAGAACATGGCTCCGTATAATGGAATGACAAATTGTACGATAGATAATACGAGAGCGAAAGAGCTAGGATTTCAGTTTAAAGAATTAAAGGTAGATATACATAATATATTGAAAAACTATATTGAAGTAATTTGATGTTTGTTCATAAATCCCCCGGTGGCAATCCGGGGGATTTTGGAGGATTTCGACGATACTACTTTTATATTACCAAATTTACCTTCTACGCATAATTAATGTTTTTGTGATTGAATTGCTTGTAAATACTTTTCATTGATGAAGTACCAAAGTATCACTATCAATATATGGTTCTAGCTCATCATAGTTATATGAAAGTTTAGGCACATAAAATGAAGACATATGGTTCACCTCCTTTTTTAAAAAAGTTGCATAAGGTGAAAATAATTTACCTAACACAAAATTACACCTATTTTTTCCATAAGTCAACAATAAAACGTATAATTATATTAATCTTCTGAAAATATGAACTGTAATGGAAAAGGTATATAAAGCCACTTTGATCTTTTGATATATAAGTCGTTGCTATGAAGAAAAAGGTGAACTGCACTCGTTTTTTCTTTCTGTTTTCACTTGGCGTGGAGTAGGAAGATGTTCTGATCACCTCTATGCATGACCGAATGCTCTCTTCTGCCTAAAAAGAAAGGGTTTATGCTGTTTTTTAGTTGCTTTTATATAGACCATCTTCTAAAGGTTTGTTACTACACTCCTTTTTGCTTATACTGTAAAGTAGTAGCGTCTTGTTGGAGTAGAAGGAGATTATTTATGAATAAAATGAAAGAATTAATAGATGAAGCAAGGAAGTTTATTACAACTTGTTATGAAGAACTAGGCAAAGATCAGCAAATAGAAGAACGTCTCACCCAAATTGTATCGGAAATAGAAATGACAGGAACGTATGAACACACTTTTGATGAACTTGTTCATGGTGCACGGATGGCATGGAGAAATAGTAATCGATGTATTGGAAGATTATTTTGGAATAAAATGCATATATTAGATGCTCGTGAAGTGAATGATGAGGAAGGTGTATATAACGCACTGATTCATCATATTCGATATGCAACGAATAATGGGAAAATTAAGCCGACAATTACAATCTTTAAGCAGTATAATGGCGAAAAAAATAGTATTCGAATTTATAACCATCAGTTGATTCGTTATGCGGGATATGAAACAGAAATGGGAATGGTTGGTGATTCTCATTCAGTTCCATTTACAGCGTTTTGCCAGGAGCTTGGTTGGAAGGGAGAAAGTACAAATTTTGATGTATTGCCACTTGTATTTTCTATTGACGGACGAGAACCTGTATATAGAGAAATTCCTAAATACGAGATAAAAGAGGTTGAGATTGAGCATCCAGAATATCAATTTGCATCTTTAGGCGTAAAATGGTATGGAGTACCAATGATTTCAGATATGCGCCTAGAAATTGGGGGCATTTCTTATACAGCTGCTCCTTTCAATGGCTGGTATATGGGAACAGAAATAGGGGCTCGTAACTTGGCAGATCATGATCGTTATAATTTACTGCCAGTTGTTGCGGAAATAATGAATGTGGATACGTCTAGAAATAGTACATTATGGAAAGATAAAGCATTAGTTGAATTAAATGTAGCTGTTTTATATTCTTTCAAAAAGAATGGAGTAAGTATTGTGGATCATCATACAGCAGCACAACAATTTCAGCAATTTGAAAAGCAGGAAGCTGCTTGTGGCCGTGTTGTAACAGGGAATTGGGTCTGGCTGACTCCACCATTGTCACCGGCGACGACTCATATTTATCATAAGCCTTATCCAAACGATATTCTTACTCCAAATTTCTTTCACAAATAATAAAAAAGCATTGAAATGAGAGATTTCAATGCTTTTTTATTTGATTGAACTTGTATATAAACAATAGGCAAGGACCCCGAATATCATAATAAATTATAGGGTGATTTGTTTAGGGTGGATGAAAAATTATGAGTTCAAGAAGTTTAGAAATTACAGGAGCATGGTTTCAAGCTGGTGGAAATATTATATCGGCCATTGGAGGTACAAGGGCATTTATTGGTGAGGAAAACGTAGAGGATGCATTAACGATTGTTGGGGAATCAGTGCAAGCCATTGGAGGTATCTTGCAAGGGCTTGGACAAACGGAAGAGGCAGATGGGGAAACTGAGAATAAAGAAGGTGCCAAGCAACCAAATGGCTCATTGAAGAAAAAAGAAAATGAAGATGAAGTCATCGAACAATCCGATGATTTCATAGAGCAAACAGGGGGCGAGATGCGGCCGAGTGAGAAATCTGGTTGTTCATTGGGAAGAACAAGTGCTTTCGTACAAGCATTAGGGAATACTTCTGATGTAATTGGAACGGCCCTTAATTTAGAGAATGAAGAGAAGGAAAATGATTATTTAATTATAGCTGGGAATGGTTTGCAGTCTTTCGGTGCTTTTTTGGCAGTCGTTGATGAACTTAGGGATACTCAGAATATTCAATGGTTAGGGGTTATCGGTAATTCATTACAAACAGTAGGAGCGGGATTACAAGCATTTCAAGCTTTATATAATGTATTGAAAGAAGAAGAGATGGAAAAAAAGAATGAAAATGATAAGGAAGATGGTAATAATCAGAAGAATGAAGAGGAAAAGAAAGAGAACAAAGTTGATGAACAATTAATCGGGCTAATTGGAAGCTGGGTACAGGCAACTGGAGCGGTAATTGGAGCAATTGGAGAAACGATAGAACATGAGGATTGAGGAATGGATGTTTTCATAATAAAGAAAACATCCTATTTTTATATAATTTTAATTTCATTGATTTATTCATCCTTGACTCTTACTCCATTATTTTCCGATAATAAAATTAACTAAACAAATAAAGGATGAATCACAGATGCTAGATTTAGTACTTATGATGATAGAACGCGTTGGATTAATTGTTATATTAGGTTTTTTACTTTCGCATATTAAAACATTTCGACGACTTCTTCATAAACAAGATGGGTATAAAGATAGACTCATGCTTATTTACATTTTTTCATCATTTACAATTGTAAGCAATTACACAGGGATTGAAATTGCAGGTAATACAATTATGAATGAAAATTGGCTGCAAGGTGTTTCTTCATCGAGTACGATTGCCAATACGCGTATTATGGGAGTTGGAATTAGTGGTTTATTAGGTGGACCCATTGTTGGGATTGGCGTTGGATTTATTGCCGGTATTCATCGTTATATGCTTGGAGGGACGACAGCACTTAGTTGTGCGATTTCATCTATTTTAGCAGGGATTATTACTGGTTATATTGGACGTATTTTTCGAAAGCATAATCGCACCATTACACCAAGGTTTTCTGCCATTTTAAGTGTTCTTATTGTATCTTTAGAAATGGTGATGATTCTATGTATTGTAGAAGGTGGGATTAATGTTGTCAAAACGATTGCAATCCCAATGATTCTTGTGAATAGTTTCGGTAGTTTTATTTTACTTTCTATGATACAAGCCATTTTGCGCCAAGAAGAAAATGCAAAGGCTTTACAAACTCATAAAGTATTGCGAATTGCTGATAAGACATTACCTTACTTTCGCCAAGGCTTAACAGAAGAATCCTGTAAACATGTAGCACAAATTATCCATCGTTTTACAGGGACAGACGCAGTCTCTTTAACAGATACAGAAAAGATATTAGCACATGTTGGATTAGCATCAGATCATCATATCCCATCTCATAGTCTAATTACAGGATTATCAAAAGAAGTATTAAAAACAGGGAAAATAATGAAAGCGAAATCACGAGAGGTTATTAATTGCCAATATGAAGGATGTCCACTGCAAGCAGCGGTAGTAATTCCTCTAACATCACATGGAAATACAATTGGGACATTAAAGCTTTATTTTAAAAATCCAAATCGATTAAGTCGTGTAGAAGAAGAATTAGCAGAAGGGTTAGCGAAGATTTTTTCGACACAGCTTGAATTAGGGGAAGCAGAACTACAAAGTAAACTGCTCCAAGACGCAGAAATAAAGGCATTACAAGCACAAATTAATCCACATTTTCTATTTAATGCAATTAATACGGTGTCGGCTTTATGTCGCACAGATGTAGAAAAGGCAAGAAAGCTTTTATTACAACTTAGCGTTTATTTTCGTTGTAATTTACAGGGAGCACGTCAGTTGCTTATTCCATTAGAGCAAGAATTGAATCATGTACATGCATACTTATCATTAGAGCAAGCGAGATTCCCAAATAAATATGAGGTGAAAACATATATTGAGGAAGGATTAGAGACGATTTTACTTCCGCCATTTGTATTGCAATTGTTAGTAGAAAATGCACTTCGCCATGCTTTTCCAAAGAAACAACCGATTTGCCAGGTAGAAGTTTATGCACACGCTAAGGGAGATACGATTCACTTTAAAGTAAAGGATAATGGCCAGGGAATTGAAGAAGAGCGTCTAGAACAATTAGGGAAAGCAATTGTACCATCAAAAAAAGGGACTGGCACAGCTTTATATAATATTAATCAACGTTTAATAGGACTGTTTGGGAAAGATACAACTCTTCATATTAAGAGTGAAATAGAAATAGGGACAGAGATTTCATTTGCAATACCAATTCAAAACATAGAGGAGGAAGAAAGTGGTGTTAAAGGTATTAGTAGTTGATGATGAAATGTTAGCGCGGGATGAATTGAAATATTTATTACAGCGTACAAAAGAAGTTGATGTAATTGATGAAGCTGATTGCGTAGAAGATGCATTAGAAAAATTAATGGGAAACAAGCCAGACCTTGTCTTTTTAGATATTCAGCTTTCAGATGATAATGGGTTTGAGATTGCGAATATATTAAAGAAAATGAAGAACCCGCCGGCTATTGTTTTTGCAACAGCGTACGACCAATATGCGCTTCAAGCATTTGAAGTGGATGCATTAGATTATATTTTAAAGCCTTTTGATGAAGAACGAATTGTACAGACATTGAAAAAGTATAAGAAGCGTCAGCAAAGTGAAACAGAGAAAAAACAGGATATGAAAGTTCCAGATGTTACGACAGAGATGCATAAACTTGCACTGCCAATAGAAGAATCCATTGTGCTTGTGGGTATTGAAGATATTGTTTATGTAGGGCTTGTGGACGGGAAGGTAACTGTAAAGACGATTCGGGAAACATATGTAACGCATGATACGCTTGTTATTTTAGAAAAAAAGTTGCCACAAACAAATTTTATGCGTGTTCATCGTAGTTTTATTGCGAACGTTAACCACATTTCAGAAATCCAGCCATGGTTTAACTCTACTTATAATTTAATTATGAAAGATGGTTCCAAAGTACCAGTAAGTCGTACATATGCCAAGGAACTCAAAAAGCTGCTTCGTATTTAAGAAGCAGCTTTTGCATTTCATCCTGTTATTTTTGTAACTGATTCCGTATATTTGACGTTCCAATATGTAAACGCTTACTTAAGCGTTTACATCATATACAATAAAGGTACCAAATCGAAAGAGGTGGCCAAAATGAGTACAAAAAAAGTATACAGTTTCTTATCACAAGCATTTGTTTTCTCAGTTATTATGTTTGTTTCTCATATTATTGCAACGCACTTACCAATTCCAATGCCGTCATCAGTAATCGGATTAGTCATTTTGTTTAGCCTATTATGCTTAAAGGTCATTAAATTGGAGCAGGTTGAATCACTTGGAACAGCGTTAACAGGTATTATCGGATTTCTTTTCGTACCATCTGGTATTTCCGTTATTAACTCTCTTGGTGTAATGGGACAATATTTTGTACAAATCATAACTGTAATCGTTGTGGCAACGATTATTTTACTAGCAGTAACTGGTTTATTTGCACAATTGATTCTAGGTAAAGAAGAAAAAGAAACAACAGATACAAAACAATTAGATGTTGCACATAAAGGACGCAAACATGGGAAAGTTGCGTAATTATCAGATCATACAAGGTTAGGAGGTAATGAACATGGCAAGCACAATGACTCCATATTTCGGAATTGTCGTTTCATTAATTGCATACGGGATCGGAACACTCTTATTTAAACATTCAAAAGGATTCTTCTTATTCACACCACTATTTGTAGCAATGGTACTTGGGATTGTCTTTTTAAAGGTTGGTAACTTTACATTTGAAGAATATAATACTGGCGGTAAAATGATTAGTTTCTTCTTAGAGCCAGCAACAATTGCCTTTGCAATTCCGTTATATAAACAAGTTGATAAATTAAAAAAATATTGGTGGCAAATTTTATCTGCTATCGTTGTTGGATCTGTTTGTTCAGTGGTTGTTGTGTTCATTGTCGCAAAAGCAATTGGCTTAGACACATCTGTAATGAATTCTATGTTACCACAAGCAGCAACAACAGCAATTGCATTACCATTATCTGAAAGCATTGGCGGTATTCCAGCTATTACATCTTTTGCAGTTATCTTTAACGCAGTTATTGTATACGCACTTGGCGCTTTATTCTTAAAAACATTTAGAGTGAAAAATCCAATTGCTAAAGGATTAGCACTTGGCACTGCAGGACATGCACTTGGCGTTGCAGTTGGGATTGAAATGGGTGAAGTAGAAGCAGCAATGGCAAGTATTGCAGTAACAGTTGTTGGGGTTGTAACAGTCGTTGTTATTCCGATGTTTATGCCATTTATCGGTTAACAGAATATGTTTGGTAAAAAATATAAAAGCAAGCTATTCGTAGGACAGATTTCTACTGATAGCTTGCTTTTTATGTTACAGTATTGGTAAGACCTATTTTAATACGAGAAGAAAAGAGAGTTTCCTTAAATCTTCATTAATACTTTATAGAATGCGTTCTGAAAAGGACAATTGTATTGTAAAATAGAAAGGTAACATCATGTATCCCGAGCTTAAATCTAGCGAAAGTAAAGAGATGGGTAGAGGATATTCATAAACGCCAAATTTGTGGGGGAGATAAAGAAAACCCCCTTTGTAAAGTTTTACTTTATAGGACAGGAGAGATCACTCGTCAATTATGCAAATGAAAAACCTGTTTCAAAGCAAAGGATTTCAGAGGTTACTTGTATTAGTCTTGCTAGCCTTAATGTTATATGGGCTAAAAAGCATGTTCAATTTAATTTTAATTACGTTTATACTTACGTATTTAATGGATCGATTCCAGAAGTTCATTTCTCGAAAATTGAATCATTTCATGCCGATTAATCGAAAAATTATTATAGCATTCTTATATGTAATGTTAGTTGGTGGAATTTCCATTACATTATTTAAATATCTACCAGTATTGACGGTGCAAATCTCACAATTGATTTACCAGTTCAATGTATTTCTTAAAAATCCACCAGATAATGAGATTATAAAGGCTTCAATTAATGCAATTAATCATATGGAGCTTTCCAAATATGTAGGGCAAGGTGTAGATATTCTTTATAAATCTATTGCCAATGTCGGAAAGTTTGGCTTGCAATTTTTACTTTCCCTCATTCTAAGTTTGTTCTTTTTACTAGAAAAAGCTCGTATTGTTGCTTTTACTGCAAAGTTTAAGGAGAGTAGACTTGCTATTTTTTATACTGAAATTGAATATTTCGGGAAGAAATTTGCTCGTTCGTTTGGAAAGGTAATTGAAGCTCAGTTTCTAATTGCGATTGTTAATTGTATTCTATCAGTAATTGCACTATGGATTTTAGGGTTTCCCCAGTTACTTGGTTTAGCGTTAATGATTTTCTTACTTGGTTTAATTCCAGTAGCTGGTGTAATCATTTCGCTCGTTCCACTTTGTATGATTGCTTATAATATTGGTAGCATTACGTATGTAGTTTATATTTTAATAATTGTTACTGTTATTCACGCACTTGAAAGTTATGTTCTAAATCCAAAATTCATGTCGCAAAAAACGAATTTACCGATTTTTTATACATTCATGGTATTAATTTTCTCGGAACACTTTTTAGGTGTATGGGGACTGATTATTGGTATTCCAGTCTTTATGTTCCTTTTAGACGTGCTAGATGTGACGAGTGATGAGAAAGAAAAGGACTTTGCTGAAAAATAAAGTAAAAGAAAAAGCATCGGTGTCGATGCTTTTTCTTTCATATTGTCTATCTTTATATGCCATACTGTAGGAAGAATAAATAGTGAGGTGAGGAAAATTGGCTACAAATGAAAAAGTAGAACTTGCTACGTTTGCTGGAGGATGTTTCTGGTGTATGGTTTCACCATTTGAAGAGATGGAAGGTATCATTAAGGTTGTGTCAGGCTATACGGGTGGGCATAAAGAGAATCCGACTTATAAAGAGGTTTGCTCCGAAACAACAGGCCATTATGAAGCGGTACAAATTACATTCGATGCAAATAAAATGCCGTATGAAAAGTTACTAGACATTTATTGGAGACAAATTGATCCGACAGATGTCGGCGGTCAATTTCATGATCGTGGGCAGTCGTATGAAACAGTCGTCTTTTATCACAATGAAGAGCAACGTCAGCAAGCTGAGGCATCAAAGTTGGAGCTCGCTAATAGTGGCCGTTTCTCGAAGCCAATTGCTACAAAAATTCTTCCTGCTGCTACATTTTATCCAGCCGAAGAGTATCATCAAGGATATCATAAGAAAAATGCTTTTCGTTATGAACTATATCGAAAAGGGTCAGGGCGAGATGCCTTTATTAAACAACATTGGCCAAAAGATAATGCACACTTAAAAGAACGATTAACAGATATACAATTTTATGTAACACAAGAGAATGGTACAGAACCGCCTTTTCAAAATGAATATTGGAATCATAAAGAGGAAGGTATTTATGTAGATATTGTTTCCGGTGAACCACTATTTACTTCTTTAGATAAATTTGATAGTGGATGTGGTTGGCCGAGTTTTACAAAGCCGGTTATGTCAGCTAGTGTAAAAGAGAAAATCGATGTTAGTCACAATATGACGCGTACGGAAGTAAGAAGTAAGGAAGGAGATTCTCATCTTGGTCATGTATTCCCCGATGGACCAGGGCCAAGTGGTCTCCGTTATTGTATTAATTCAGCGGCACTTCGCTTTATTCCGAAAGAGGAATTAGAGAAAGAAGGATATGGAGATTTTCTCATTCTGTTTGCAAATAAAAAATAACCTCGCTGCACGCGAGGTTATTTTTTATTCTACTATTTTCTTTTTCTTTTTAAACTTGCTGAGTACCTCATACACAATTGGAACGATAAGAAGTGTTAGTAATGTTGAACTTGTTAATCCACCAATTACCGTTACCCCAAGACCTTTAGAAATTAATCCACTGCCTTCAAATCCTAGTGCAAGTGGAATAAGAGCACCGATTGTTGCGATTGCTGTCATTAAGATTGGGCGTAAACGAGTTGCGCCAGCTTCTAATAATGCTTCACGTGTTGATAGACCTTCATATTCTTTATGAATAACACGATCAATTAGAACAATCGCATTTGTTACAACGATACCAATTAACATAAGAGCACCAATCATTGCTGATACGCTTAACGTCTCACCTGAAATCAGTAAGGCAACAAGGGCACCAATGATTGTAAATGGTAGCGAGAATAGGATTGCAAATGGTGCAAGAGCACCGCCAAATGTAACGACAAGAACGAAGTATACAATGGCAATCGCAGCTAACATCGCTAAACCAAGTTGTTGGAATGATTCTTGGATATCTTTTGTAACACCGCCCATGGAAACATCTACACCAGAAGGAAGATTCATTTTATCGACTTCTTTCTGAATAGCAGTGGATGCTTTCGAAACATCATCGGATGTTAATTTTGCACTTACTTCCACATAAACACGTCCATCACGATGTGTCACTGTATTGGAAGTTTCACCTTCTTTTACAGTCATAACATCTTTAACGGCTACTTCGTTGCCAAGTGGTGTTGTAATTTTACGATCTGTTAAATCATCAATCGTTTCATAATCATGTTTTTCTGCTTCCACATAGACGTTAATATCCTTACCATCTTTTTTGATTGTTGTGAGGACAGGGCGATCATGTTGATTAGAAAGTCCCATTCCAATTTGGGCAGCAGTTAGCCCCATTTTACTTAGTTTTTCTTGATCTGCGACTAATGTGTATTCTACATATGTTTTTGCAAGACTAGAGTCGATATCTTTCAAGTCTTTTTCTTTCTTCATGATATTTTGAACATCTTTTACGACAGGTTTGATGTCTTCTGAGCTATCTCCGTATACGTATAGCTTAATTTCATTGCTGCCGCCACTAGCTCCGAAGTCTTGGCTTTTCCATTCACCTTTTCCTGTCATCTTTTGTAAGTCTTTAATGACTTGTTCTTTCTCTTTTTCAAAGTTTTTCGTGTCATTATCATACTGAACGAAGAACATAGCTTGATTTGTTTTACCTGGACTCATTGGGTTTTCTCCGCCTAATGAGAACTGAATTGTTTTTACATCCTTTTTATCTTGGAAGTGTTTTTCGGCTTTTGTTGCTATCTTTTCAACGTCTTCTAATGTTTGCCCCGGTTCAGGATTATATGTTGCAATAATCATTTTCTCTTCTTCAGATGGTAAGAAACTTACACCGATAATCGGTACAAGTGCAAGACTACCTACTAATAAGAGAACAGCGATGCTAGATGTAATGATTTTATGGTTTAATGCCCAACCAAGCACACGTTTATAGCCATTTGCTAATTTACTTGGTTTTTCTTCATGATGTACTTGTTTTTCTCTCGTGCTTTCCTTTTTAAATAAGGAATGAGCTAACATCGGTACAATTGTAATAGCTACAAGCAGTGAAGCTAATAGTGCAAAGACAATTGTTAAAGCAAATGGTAGGAACATTTCCCCAATCATACCTTTTACGAGTCCAAGAGGTAAAAAGACCGCAATTGTTACAATTGTTGAAGACATAATTGGAACAAACATTTCTTTTGTCGCTTCGCGGATTAAGTCTCTGCCTCTTAATTTTTCGTCTGCTAAGGACATACGCCTATAAATATTTTCAATAACAACGATTGAATCATCGACAACGCGTCCAATTGCAACGGTCATCGCTCCAAGTGTCATCATGTTAAGTGTAATATCCATCTGTTTTAGTACTAAAACAGCAATTAATAAAGAAAGTGGTATAGAGACAACAGAAATCAATGTTGTTCGAATGTTACGTAAGAACAACATAATAATGACTATGGCAAAGATTGCACCAAAAATTGCTTTGCTAAGCATTGTCTCAACTGATTTTTCAATTGGTGAACCTTGGTCAAATGTTGAGATGATTTCTAGGTTTTTATATTTTTTCTCAAAGTCTTTTACCTTATCTTTGACTGCATTTACGACGTCGACTGTATTTGCATCAGCAGCTTTAACAATTTGAATACCAATTGCATCTTTTCCGTTTGTACGAGAAATAGATTCTGCCTTTCCAACTTCTTTAATATCAGCAATTTCTTCTAATGTAACAGTTGGAATACCATCAGATGTCGCTGGATTCATTTGAGGTGCTTGAGCTCCTGCGCCTGGGTTACCTTGATTATTTGCTCCTGAAGGAACGGCAGGAATCTTCATTTCCTTTAAAGCTTTGATTGTTGTAATGTTACCATCTACAACAACTGATTTCTCAGTATCTTTAAATGTATATAGGCCAAGTGGTAAAGATACATCAGAACCTTTAATGATATTTTTAACTGTATCTTCACTTAAACCTAATTCTTTCATCTTATCTTTTTTAAAGACAAGTTGTACTTCATTTACTTGTTGTCCCGAAATTTGAACAGATGCAACGCCATCAAGTCCTTTTAATCCTGGGACAATATTTTTTTCAACTTTTTCAGTTAAGGTAGCTAAAGATTCATCTTTACTCGCTACACTTAATGAAATAACAGGAAAGGCATTAAAGTTTACTCGAGAAACTTTTGGATCCTTTACGCCCTCTGGTAATTTTACATTTGCAAGTGCTTCTTTAATCTCGGTTTCAGCTTTCTCCATATTCTTATCAAAGTCATACTCTACTTGAATAGAAGAGGCATTTTGATAAGAGGAGGAACTGACAACATTGACTCCGCTCAAATTTTGCAGTTGCTGTTCCATCGGTTTTGATACCTTATCAGCTACTTCCGCTGGTGTAGCACCAGGATAAACCGTTGTTACTGTTACAACAGGTGTTGTAATGTCAGGGATTGTTTCGAGCTTCATATTAAGCCCAGAATAAATTCCTGCCACGGTAACGAGAATGGTTAATAGCCAAACTGCGAACTTGTTTTTTAACGAAAAGTTAATTATTTTGTTCATGTTTGCGCTCCCTTTTAACGTATATTGACCAACTGGTCAGTCTAATACATAATATAACTGACTGAGTGGTCAGTCGTCAATGAAAAGGAATGGTATAATAAAGCTAAGTTAAAACTTTAAGATGCGAGATTAAATTAGGAGAGAAACTATGAAAGAAAAAGAACGTTTAATTATAGAAATGGCAATGAAGTTATTTGCAACTAAAGGCGTAAACGCAACGTCAGTACAAGAGATTGTGACTGCTTGTGGCATATCGAAGGGAGCTTTTTATTTATATTTTAAGTCAAAAGATGAATTGTTATTAGCAACACTCAAGTATTATTATGACAAAATCCATAAAAAGATGATGGACTTGGATAACGAATCGTTACTTCCACGCGAGAAGTTTGAAAAACAATTGTATTGTCAGTTTAGTGATGTACAAAAGCATAAGGAATTTATCATCATGCATGCGAGGGAGAATGCCATTCCGTTTAATAAAGAGGTAGAAGCATTTATGATGCGAATGAAGCTTGAGTCACACGCATTTTATAGAAATAGTTTACTATCTATTTACGGTGATAAGATTACTCCGTATTTGTTAGACCTTGTGATTATAGTAGAGGGAATATGCCGTGGATACTTAGAATTGATCATTTTAAATGCAACGGAAATTGATTTACCACATGTTTCTACATTTATTCTAAAGAGAATAGATGATCTCGTAGCAGGGCTTTTGAACTCTTCAGATATACCTGTTTTACATGAGGAAAAATTAGGACAATTCTTTTGTAGTTCTGACCTTATTAAAGAGCAAGCAAAGGAACACTTCTTACAGGAAATCATTATGCTTAAACGCACCTTAGCAGATCAATTAGAAAATGACGAATTGTTAGTTACATTAGATGTTTTGGAAGCTGAAATAAGAGTACCAAATCCAAGAATTCCAGTTATTCAAGGGATGTTAGCAAATTTAAATGCATATCCTGATTTGAATGATTTTAAATTACGACTTAAAGGATATTATAATATAAGATGATTTTAAGGTTTTGACTATCATAAAGAGCTGATATGAAGAAAAATAAGTATTTACATAAAGCGAAAATTTAATTAGTGGGGCTTTTACGGGTAATTTATCTATATAATTTCTGTGTTCTTGCTAAATGTTGAGGTGGGAGGAGTATTACCGCCCACCAATGGTAGAATAAAAAAGGTATCGTTACAAAAATATAACGATACCTTTTGTTTCTATTTATAATGAATTTACTGTTTCTCTTTCAGGATTAGTAATATCTTTCTGATCAATATTTATTGTTTCTTTCACAATATAAATTGGACGGTTTTTACTTTCGTCATAAATACGAGCAATATATTGGCCGACGATTCCAAGGCCAAGTAATTGAATTCCACTGAAGAATGTAATGGCAACCATAATAGACGCCCAACCCGTTTGAATATCACTTCCAATTAATTTCACAATAACAGAGTATAGTAGAACTGCAATAGAAATGAAAACAGACATTAAACCTAAAGTCATGACGATTCTTAATGGCTTTGTAGAGAATGCAATAATTCCATCTGATGCAAATTTAATCATTTTCTTTAGTGGATATTTTGTTTCACCAGCAAAACGTTCATCTCTTTCATACTCCACATATGTTTGGCTAAATCCAATCCAAGACATCATCCCGCGGATGAAACGATTTCGCTCTGTCATTTGCTTAAACACATTTGCTACTTTGCGATCGATAATTCGAAAATCACCTGTATCTTTTGGGATATCGATATCAGACATGTAGTTTAAGAATTTATAGAAATATTTAGCTGTTAAAAGTTTAAACCAAGTTTCGCCCTTACGTTGCTTTCTTTTTGCATAAACAACTTCATAGCCTTCTTGCCATTTTGCTATAAGTTCAGGAATCACCTCGGGAGGGTCTTGTAAATCTGCATCTATAATTACAATAGCATCTCCACTTGCGCAATCAATCCCTGCGGTTACAGCCGTTTGGTGACCGAAATTACGTGCAAAATTAACAACTTTAGCACGATAATCATTTGCAGCAATTTCTTTTAAAATTTCCATTGTCCGATCTGTACTTCCATCATTTACAAACACAAACTCATAATTGATATTATTTTGAATCATGACAGATTTTAAACGATTATAGCATTCCTGTGCTACTTCTTCTTCGAAATACATAGGAACTACAACTGAAATGAGTTTTTCCATGTTCCTGTCCTCCATAGTTTCAATAAATTTGAATAGTTTCTAATTAGTAGGATTTTTCGCTTTGATTAAATGTCCAAATTTTATTTAGGAAAAAGTTTATCATCATACCTATACCAATCGCGAAAATTTGCGCAATAAATTCATTATATAAAAGTTTGTCTACCAATATAAACAAGCTAAGTGTATTAAAAGCTAATACGATTAGATTAACAGTCAGAAATTTTAAAAACACGGATAAGTTTTTACTGTTAGATTGAAATACCCAATTTTTATTCCAATAATAGCTATTTGCAACGCCAATTAAATAGGAGATTGTATTTGCGATAAGGTAATTCATACCCAATTTAACCAAGATGATATAGCTTATAATTGTAATGAGCGTATTAAAGATTCCTACTAAACCAAACTTTAAAAATTTCTCCATAATAGTATCCTCATCTTTATAAAATATATAAATAAAATAGATTGTACTGGAATGTTATTCATACATAACAACTAACAATTATAGCATAATTGTTAGTAACATGTTACATATTTTGGGTAGATTAACATTTCAATATGGTATAGCAATTAAATCTTTTAATTATGATATAAAACAATAGTGGATATAAAAAATTAAGGGGAAGTTGGAGGACTTTTGATTAAAATGCTACGTTATTATTAGTCCTTATAAGTATAAATCATTTAAATATAGGGTGCTAAAAGGTTCGTTTTTTATAAATTTGATTTATATATAGTATAATGGCTGGGGCTAAAACGAATATGGCAATCCAAGTGTTATTAATGTATAGTAATTTGTAGCGGAATTCAATAACTGGGATATGTAAGAGTTGTGTTAATGGTGTAAATATTATTCAGGAATTTTAGGGTTTTTTTGTTTTATAAAATAATGAAAAGCAGTTTTTTGAACGTTCTGCACAAATCATATAAAGTAAAGCTTCCTTTAGTAGGGAATGCCCGTTAATGTGTGATAAAGGTGCTGTTGTAATATCGTTATATAAATATAATTTAAAAGGAGTGTAATTGTTGAACACATTTTTTAAAGGATTATCAACTTTTTCGGCAAGAGCCATATATATTATTTACGGTTTTTTTGCTGCATTATTAATTATTAATTATTTCTCTGATACGCAAAAATATAATTATGTATTTTTGTTAGTTAGTTTTTTATTTTTGTGTTTGATTGGAACTTTTATTCTAAGAAAAGGTTCATTGTATCTTGAAAAATTAAATGAAACAAAATGTTTCTTGGTATTATTAATCATTTGTTTGGCAGTTAAATTAACTTGGATTTTCATGTATAAAATTGAGCCACTTGTTGATTATGCAACTTTTTATTATACTGCTGAATCACTCAGTAAAGATTTCGTTATTAGCAGTAGATATGTAGCGCTCTTTCCCCATATTTTTGGGTATGCATCGTTCCTAAGTATTATCTTTAAAATATTTGGAGTAAGTTATATGATACCTCCAATTGTTAATGTGGTTTTATCGACGATATCGATGGGGTTAATATATTTTATATGCAGAAGAATTAGCGGTGTGAGAACAGCAATAACTGCAAGTGTTTTATGGATTCTTTTACCTTCACAAACTATCTATAATATGTTTGCAATGTCGGAACCGTTGTATTGTACAATATTGCTATTAATTTGGGCAATCATGATTATTGTTTATGAGAAACTTCCAAGTATCAGTATTAAAAAATTGCTCTTTTATTCAGTGTTATTAGCTTTATTACTTGCATTAATGAATATGGTACGTCCAATTGCGGCGGTACCGATTATAGCTTTAGCTATATGGCTTTTCATAATAGATACAAGGCACTTGGGAAATAAAAAACTACTTGTAAGTAAGGCAACATACTTAGGTGTTATATTATTGGGATACTTTGTTTTTTCTTCAGCAGCAAATCATTATATAACATTGCGTTTAGGTGAAGAGATAGCCTCAACACCTGGATACAATTTTTATGTAGGATTTAACACAGAAAGTTCAGGAACATGGAATGCGGCAGATTCTGAATTGCTGATATATTACAATGATAAACCAGGATGGACTGCGAATGAGGTTCAAAAACAAATGTTAGAAGAAGCAAAGAAGAGAATACAAAGTGGTAACATAGATTTTTCAAAGCTATTTTTTGATAAGTTTATCGTTTTTTTAGGTGAAGATAGTCAGGCTGCTGGATATGCACAACCCGTCTTGGATCATCCAGTACGATACGCCGTAATATCTAATGTTTTTTATTATTTCTTAATTGCAACTTCGCTTTTAGGTGTCGTGAAAGCATTTAAAAATAGAAATAAATCTTCAGTTTTCATTATTTGTCTTTACACGATAGGGTTAACATTAGCGCAAATGTTGGTAGAAGTAGCACCAAGATATCATTATTCTGCTACAATGCCTATGGTTGTTTTAGCAGCTATTGGTATTACTCATATTTTTAATAAGAAAAAATCTGTTGATAGCATGTATTAATAAAATTATAAAATAGAAAAATATTAAAGATAAAAATCATAGTTAGAAGTTTTAAAAAAATGTATTTTATTGTAGTTCCTTATAACTATATAGAATGAGGTAATTTTATGTAAAAAAGAGACCCTCCCATAAGTGGTGAAATCAACTTATGGGAGGGCTTTTTTAGTTAAGTTTTACATCTGTATTTGTTAATTTAGAAGCATCAAAATGCATTACTTCATTTGTGAAATTTGATAATCTTTGTTCATAAGCCTTTTCATCAGTGATGGTTTTTTTGCGTTTTCTACAGTGAAATTTGGTTACCTATAATGGCATTGGTAAATAATGAAACACCTATTAGCATTAGATACTTTGTTTCGAAATATGCATAAAAGTAGAGAGACATACCTACTAAGAAAAGTTTGGCAAGGTTTCGATTTACTTTTTGTAATAAGAAGTATCCAATAATTTCTATAGGCAAGAAGAACATAAATTCATAGGAATTAAAAAGCATACTTATAGCTTCCAACATGATGATGTCTTATTGATATACAGTATGTGGCAGTTTAGAACTTCTATACTGCCACATAGAAAAAGGTGTGGTTAGATTTTTTGCTCGGCCCATTCTTCTACATTCCAAACTTTTGTTATCCAATCTTGGTAAAAGTCTGGTTCGTGACATACAAGAAGAATTGTTCCTTTGTATGCTTTCATTGCTTTTTTTAACTCTTCTTTTGCCGTAACATCAAGGTGATTTGTCGGCTCATCAAATAATAGCCAGTTACTTTCTTCACCCATGAGTTTACATAAACGAACCTTTGCTTGCTCTCCACCGCTTAATTGGCTTAATGGACGAGTAATATGTTCATTTTTTAGTCCGCATTTTGCTAACATTGCACGAATTTGATGTTGATCTAGATTCGGGAATGTATTCCAAACATCATCGATAGGTGTTAAGTTATCAGCTTTTACTTCTTGTTCAAAGTATGCTGGTTCTAAGAAATCACCAAGGCTTGTTTTCCCGCTTAACGGTTTAATTTTACCTAGGATTGTTTTCAATAATGTTGATTTACCAACACCATTACATCCAACAATTGCAATTTTTTCTCCACGTTCAATTGTCATCGTTAGTTTTGGTAATAATGCATGTGTGTATCCAATTTCTACGTCTTCACCTTCAAAGACAAAGCGACTACTTGCGCGACATTCTTTGAAAGAGAATTCTGGTTTAATCGCTGTTTCTGGACGATCGATGCGTTCCATGCGATCAAGTTGTTTTTGACGGCTCTTTGCACGACCTGTTGTAGAATAACGAGCTTTGTTTTTTGCGATAAAATCTTCTTGTTTTTTAATAAATTCTTGTTGCTTTTGATAAGCGTTTAAATGTTGATTTTTATTGATTTCAGCTAGCTCTAGGAATTTTTCATATGTCGCTGTGTAACGCGTCATTTTTGAGAATTCTAGATGGAAAATAACATCCACACATCTGTTCATAAATTCCGTGTCATGGGAAATTAAAAGGAATGCATGTGGATATTCTTTCAGGTAATTTGTTAACCATTGAATATGTTCAACATCTAAATAGTTTGTCGGCTCATCCAGTAATAGTACTTCTGGTTGTTCAAGTAATAGCTTTGCAAGTAATACTTTTGTACGCTGTCCACCACTTAACGCAGAAACATCACGGTCTAATCCAATTGCATCAATTCCAAGACCGCGTGCCGCCTCTTCGATTTTAATATCTAGTAAGTAGAAGCCACCTGCTTCAAGTGCATCTTGTATTTCTGCCATTTGGTCTAGAAGTTCTTCTAATTCTTCTGGTGTAGCCGTTCCCATTTTTTCTGTAATGATATTGAGTTCTTTTTCTTTTTCAAATAAAGGTAAGAATGCATCTGTTAATACGTCACGAATTGTTCTGCCAGGTGTTAAAATGGTATGTTGATCTAAATATCCGTAGTGTGTGCCAGGTGTCCATTCTACACGTCCTTGGTCATGGATAAGTTGTCCAGTAATGATATTCATAAATGTTGATTTGCCAACGCCGTTTGCGCCAACTAATCCAACATGTTCTCCTGCTAATAAACGCATTGATACGTCTTTAAATAGTGTGCGGTCACCAAATGTATGACCTAAATTTTCAACTGTTAATAAGCTCATAGTGTCCTCCGTCCATTTCAAAATAGTATCTTGAATCATGATACTAAATTCTTAGAGATAATACCATCCTTTCAAAATGTATATTTTTTCAAAAACAAGGTTGTTTTTTTCTGGGAAAGGAATATAATATAATTGAACGGTGGTTAATTAAATTGTGAGGTATGATAGATGTCGCCAAGAAAAGCAGTTAAACAAGAATTAACAAGAGAAATGATTATGAATGCAGCGAGAGATTTATTTATAAAATTAGGATATCAGCATACTTCCATGCGTAAAATTGCAACAGAATTAGGGTATAGTCATGGTTCAATTTATTATCATTTTAAGAATAAAGCGGAGCTTTTTTATGCGATGGTTGAACAAGATTTTCAATTATTAAATGAAAAACTAGATGAAATTAATGCTCAAAATTTACAGCGAGAAGAGCAATTAAAATCGGTTTTATTTGGATTTATTGAATTCGGTTTACGAAATCAAAGTCATTATGAAATCATGTTCTTGATTAAAGATGACGAATTAAAAGAATGTTTAGCAGATGGACCAAATGTTAGTTATGAAAAGTTCGCTTCTGTTATATCTTCTTTATGTAAAGGAAATATAAACGCAATGACAGTATGGTCTGTTTTTTTATCATTACATGGATTTGTTGCACATTATTGTGGAAGTGGTCAAACGTTTGAAGATGTACAAGATTTAGCTAAAGAACATGTGAATTTTATTGCAAAATCACTTCTAATGTAAGTGATTTTCTTTTTAACATTAATTGAACATCGGTTAATTAAAGGGGGATATGATGATGAAAAAGGCGCTAGTGTTGGGAGCATCTGGAGCAATGGGGTATGCGATTACAAAGGAGTTGTGCGGGAGAGGGATTGATACAATTGCTTTTGCGAGAAATAAGGAGAGATTAGAAAAGCTGTTTTACGATGAAGAAAAAATACAAATAGTAGCAGGAGATGTATTTAAGCAAGCAAATATAATGGAAGCTGCTAAAGATGTAGATGTTATATTTCATGCTGTAAATATACCGTATACAGATTGGGAGATAAAACAACCAGAGTTACTAAAAAATATATTAGAAGCGACGAAACACCACGGTGCTAAATTAGCGATGATAGATAATATTTATGCGTATGGAAGACAAGGCGGAGGGAAGGTAACGGAAGAGGCTGTGAAGGATCCGCACACAAAGAAGGGGAAAATTCGTTTACAGCTTGAATGGATGGCGAAGCAAGCAGAGGTGCCGGTACTTATTGCTCATTTTCCAGATTTTTATGGCCCAAATGCGGAAAGTACACTCGTTCATCATACACTGCAAGGTGTTCTTGCAAATAGAATATCTAGTTTTGTTGGGGATAAGAAGCTTGCTAGGGAATATATTTTTACACCGGATGGAGCTAAAGCTATTGTTGAATTAACATTACGTGATGATGCATATGGGCAAAACTGGAACATACCAGGATCAGGTGTAATTACAGGCGAAGAAATGATTACGCATATAAGAGAATTAACTGGATATACAAAACCTATAATGACTGTAAAAAAACGTATAATCGGAATGATTGGCCTATTTGATAAACAAATGAAAGAGTTTGTAGAAATGTTATATTTGACAGAAGAACCGGTTGTATTGAGCGGGGAAAAATATGAGCGTCACATTGGCAAAGTACCGCAGACATCTTATCTTGAGGGGTTAAAGGAAACAATTGCATTTTTAAAGGGAAAAAATAAGAGAAAACGTTAAATTCGTTTGCTCTTATTTTTCTTCTATTTAAAATACCCTCGAACGATTCCTTTTAAACGATTTGCATGGAATTTACGTTTGTCGTTCGAAATATTTTGTGTCATACGGAATGTAGCGGCTGCAACCGCGCGTAAAAAGTAAGGAAAGCCATAATGTAAACGAATTACTCTTCCGAAACCACCGGCATAGGAAATAGCTCTTTTTAATGATTGCTCATTAATCACTTCTTCTTTTACTGGATGGTATACGAATAGGTCTTTTCTAAATAGTCCTGTATATCCATTTTTCATACCACGCAGCACGAAATCAGTTTCTTCACCAGCTCCGTAAATTGTTCCAGATCCAACACCTAAATCTTCATCAAACATACCAACATCTTGTACAAATTGTTTTGTAAAGAATAGTGTGAAGGAAGGTCCCATGAATCCGTACTTATTATTTAAAATAATATCTGTTTCTGGAGCGAGTATTAATGAGCCGGTTCCTTCTACATTTGTAGTATTCGTTGATATAAACTGAATATCTTTATTGCTGTTAAATGTTTCTAGAATGCTTTTTAACACATTTGTTTCATAGATACAATCGTCATCTGGAAAAGCAATGATATCGCCATCAGCTACTTTTAATCCTGTATTACGGGCACGGGATAACCCTTTAATAGGGGTATAAATATAGTTAATGGCGAACTTTTCTTTGTAATCCTCAAATAGATCAGAAATTGGTGTATCGTTTTGGTCAACTACAATAAGTTCGAAGTTTTTATATGTTTGTTTTTCTAATGATTGTAGTAAATCAAGAATATCATCACGTCTACCACAAGTGGCCATGATTAAAGAGAATTTCAATTGTAACAGCTCCTTTAAGAGGTTGCATTTAAGCTTTTTTAAATCGTGCTTTTAGTTTGTCTAATAGCATAAAGAGAATTTCATCTTTCGCTATGAATAGGATAAGTGCATAAGCGAATCCACATGCTAACATTGTGATGATAACTTGTAGGATTTGTGCTGAAATTATTGTATTCACTAAGAATGATATTGGTAAAAATGTCAGTGAATAAAACAGGTATCGTAGCTTTTGCATGTCGAACAATGTGTAATTTACTTTTAATTTCTTTTTTACATAAATATATTCGAATATAATTAATAAACAGTTAGCAATTGTTGTTGTGAAAATTGCTGTTGTTGGTGTAAGTACATCAAAGTATATAAGCGCAATATTAGATGCAAGGTTTATGAAACCGCAAATGAATAAAAAGCGTACTAAAATACTTTCTTTCTTTTTCACGTAAATAATTTGGTTTGATAAAATAGATTCAATTCCTACTGAAATCATATAAAATGCAAACACGATTAAGGTGTTACCAGCTCCAGCAAATTCATTTCCGCCGTAAATGACAACAGCTCCATGAGCAATAAGCATTAATCCAATCGCTGCAGGAAACAGAGTAATGAAATATACTTTTGAGATTTTATTTAGTAATGATTCATATTCTCCTTCAGTTGCGTTACCTGATAAATAGGAGAGTCTTGGAATTGTAACTTGTACAACACTTAACATAAGTGTATTAATAATGGTCATAATTTGAAAGGCCATTACATAGAAAGCAACTTCAGCTTTTCCGGCATATTCTCCTAGAACAAGGCGATCTAGCTGTGTGTATAGAATATTAGCGTTTGAAAAGATAACAACTAAAAATAAAGGCTTTAAATGTGGAATAATTGTTAAATTGGAAAAATCAAACTTAACTTGTCGTTTCACATATATAAAACTAATCGTATGGTTTAAAAATGTTGATAGAACTAATAAACCGGCAAATTGCTTATAGTCATCTGCTCCATGAATAAAAGTGAAAAGAAGCACAACATAAATCAGACGAACAATAACGGTTTTTTTCGTAATAAAATCATAATTCTCATGTGCTTCATTAAACCACTCTACATAAAATAAATTTGCAATAAAGTTGAATCCGAAAATGAGAAGTACAGGAAATAAATCTTGGTTTCCGTATCCAATATAACTAAAGAGTGAAAATGCTATTAAAGCCAGAATACTGGTTGTAAAGTTAATCACATATAGACTCGTGAATAATTGTGAAACTTTCTTTTTATCATTTTTCACTAAGCTAATTTCACGCAATCCATATTGATATACACCAAATACAGCAAAAATGAAAAAATAATTAAAAATCGTTTCAGCAAAGTTAACAGTTCCCATTGAATCAGCACCGAGCATCCTGTATGCGTAAGGGCCTACTAGAATTGGGAGAATAATATTAAAGGTATTCAGCAATATTTTATAAAAAATATTTGAGACAAGTGACTTTTGCATAATTTCACCTTTCCACACAAATGAAAGTTAAATACGTATCTTTCATAATCATTGTATTAATTATTGAAATAGATTCCTTCTGCATGTTCTATAGGAAGTAATTCAATATTAGAAGCAGAGTTAGAAGAATCCCAATCTGCATTTTTAATCATATAATTTGGTCCATAATTGTCTGTTAAATACTGCTCATAATTACTAGGAACAGCAAATGTTTCACCTTTAAACGAGATTGCTCCCATGTCTGCGAATGTAGAGACGGCCTTTTTTGTTTTCCAGCCAGTTGAAACACGGTATGTTTCATGATCTTCGAACACTACATTTTTACCGCCTTCGAAGAAATAGCACCATATTTTATGATTTGCTTCTTTAAAGTAATAGAAAATATCAACGTATACGCCGTTATATACATATGTTTCCTCTACTGTTTTTTCATCAATTATAAATGCTCTTTCTTTTATAAATCCTCTTTGTTTCATTTGGTCTTCAATAGCTTGTCTCATATTTTCATCTACGTAAAAAGCTCCAACATCAATATCATCGTCGTGTCCGATAAAATCTTTTTCACGTACAGCGCCTAATAAAGTCCCATAATCTAACCAAAATGTATGACCGGCAGCTTCAAACGCTTCCTGCATTAGGATGAGTGCTTTTAATCCGTACTGCTCCATATTTGCTCTTCGAATACGGAGTGTTTTATTTTGAGAATATTTTTTAATAGCAGGAATTGATTTTACTTTGCTATAAAGTGGATTGTTTTTAATTCGTTGTATAAGCTTCAAGAGATTTCCTCCATATTCAATAAATTAGTATTGGTAGTCAATAACTACGGATATAAGTGTACCGCACATAAACTTTGTAAATCAACTATTGGTTAGGAAGATATATGAAGTAGATAAAACGAATGATATGGGTTTTGTAAAAAGATATGTTTGGATAAATATAAATACGGATTGAAAGACCAACATAAAACCATTCCTTTTAGGTGGGAGAGAGAATCTGCTCATGTACAGGGTCATTGCCTTTTTTAGCCCTATGCTATGTAAAAACAGAAGGAGAAAATGAGTGAAAGTCTCTTTCTGTTCTTCATAGCCACAATTTATATGTTGGAAAATCAAGTTGGATTCATATATATTTTAAAAAATAGCGAATATAGTGGACCTATATTCGCTAAGAGAGTATCAACCTTTTTGAAAGAAGTTTTAATTTATGCGTTCCAAGGTTTATTCAATGTTAATACATCGGCCATTTCTCTACTTTTTGTACGGTTATCTTTTCTACTTTGTGCACGTTCTTTTCCTGTTTTATGTAACCAATGTTCTTCTTCTGTTTCTGGTAGCACCTGTGGTACAGAAGATGGCTTTCCATCTTTTAGTGCTACGAATGTAATGAAGCAAGTTGCAGCGATACGGCGTTCTCCTTCTAATAAATTTTCTGCAACGACTTTCACAAATACTTCCATAGAAGATCTCCCGGTGTAGCAAACGAATGCCTCATAGCAAACGGAATCCGTTTGGTGGATTGGGGTTAAAAAGTCTACGGAATCAATGGAAGCTGTTACGCAATGTTTTCGGCTATGTCTTGCTGCTGCGATAGATGCGATACTATCAATTTCCGCTAATAATTTTCCGCCAAATAATGTTTGATGGTTGTTTAAATCGTTTGGAAAAACACGCGTTGTTTTAATTGCTTTTGATTCTCTCATAAATTTCTTATCCATATAATCGACTCCTATTTATGTTTTCAATCAGAGTGGCATGCCTGTTTTCTGTATAAAAAAGGTTAGTGCCTTCTCTCGAATACAATTTGTTATTTCGATAATTGAGATTCGATAAGAAGTATACTTTATTAAAATAGAATAATATTGTATTTCTATTCGTATAACTGAAAGAAAATTTGTTTTGTATAGGTTGTAGTGTAAAAGAGGTTTCGCTTACATTGCAAGTGAAAAAGTAACTGTTATATTTTTATCATATAAAGTAAAACTTTAATCAGTGGTTTTTTCTCATCCCCCACTGATTATTAGCCCTCACCAATCGGGCTTTTATGGACAGTTCATTTCCCACCTAACTTTCCTTGCTTCCGCTGAATTTTGAGGTGGAGTGTTACTGTTCTAAAATAGCGGGATAAATTTTCTACCTGTCACAAGTCCATTCATGATAGAATCGTTTTGTCATGAATGGAAATAGAGGTGCAATATACATATGAATCATCTACAAACAGGATTTTCATCTTTTTTTAGTAAAATGATTATTGGAACTATGCTTGCCTTTTTTGTTTATTCTTGCTGGAACGCTTTTGAGGGAAGTAAGCAGTTTTTAGGAGGAAGTGCTACAAGTTTAGCGATTGTGCTCTCGATTTTCGTTATACTACTGTTACTTCTCTCTTCTATTTTGCAATATCGATTTACGGATAAACAGTTTCTCATTTTTCTAATGAGTATGACGGTGCTTATTAGACTTGGAGCAGTTCTCTTTTTTGATACTCCAGTTATAGGAGATATGAGGGCCATGTATGAGACTGCAAAACAAGTTGCGCTGGGAAGCGGTAATATAACTCTTGTTAGTCAAATACCTTTCATTATATATGAGTCAGTATTAATTCGTGTATTTGGCGATGCTACATTTGTGTTGCAATTATGTAATGTTTTATATTGCGCAGGAACAGCATTTTTCATTTATCGAATTGCGGCAATTTTATTTCAAGAAGAATGCGGTCGAATCGCGGCGGTGTTTTACTCACTATATTTGCCCAATATTCTTTCTTGTTCATTATTAACAGGGGAATCACTCTCTATATTTCTATTTTACTTTGCGAGTTACATCTTACTGCATAAAGGATTGAGTCATTCTTACACATGGGCATGTGCTGCGATACTATTTGCTCTTAGTAATATGATGTATCCAGTAGGGGTATTTATACTTACTTTAGTAATTATGTATGTCTTACTAGTGGAAATATTCCAAAGTGCAGATAAACAAAATGTATTGTTAAAACTGATCGGGGTTTTGGCTGTATTTTATGCTACTCATTTTGGTATCAACTATGGGATTCAAGCAATGGGAATAAAACAATATACCATTTCTAATGATGCGTATATGCAATCGGTTTTAATTGGGGAAGGGCGTAATAAACAAGAAACGGTTCAAGCAAAAAGCATGAAAGAACGCCTAAATCAAAATGTAAGTGAGTTAGAAACAGAACGGTTAGCTGTCGTTAAGCCAAGTGCAGATCAGCTATCTTCAGAAGGAATGAATGGGGCATTGCTAAAAGGTGAAAAACTCATCTTTATAGCTGTAACTTTATTTATGTCAATTGCGCTTTTACATTTTCTTATTCAGAAACAAAAGAGCGAAGGTTATATGTTTCTACTGTTACTTATAACTGGATATATTGGCATGAAACTTTTAAATAAGGATATGATACATAGTAATTTAACTATACCAAGTTTATTCATTCTACAAAGTTTAGGTGTCTATATGTTGTCATTCTATTGTCAAAAGCTATTTTTCAAAAAATAGAATAAAACCTTTTTGGAGCAGGATATTTTTATTCTGTATCTTTCGGGGACATACTGAGGTATATGAGAAAAGAAGACTCACCATTTTTTAAGTGGTGAGTTTTCTTTTTAGGCATAAATAAAGAGAATTCCCTTTGAATTCTCTTTATGACTTTTACCCCGCATTAACGAGCAGTAAGCCTCCCACCTCAAAATTCGGCAAAAGCAAAGAAGTTAGATGGGAGGTCAACTGCCCGTAAAAGCCCGATTGGTGAGGGCTAATAATCAGTGGGGAATGAAGAAAACCCCCACTGATTAAAGTTTCACTTTATTAGCATTTGCCTTTGCATGACTTTTAAAGAAGACTGGAAAATGCACATTATATATAACAGTGACTACACGTATGATGAATGTTACTAGTAAACAAATATAAAAGGCTAATACGTGTGCACCCATTTCATACGTAATTAGGAAACTAATTGCACCTAAAATAGAAGCAATTGCATAGATCTCTTTACGGAATACATAGGGAATATCTTGAGCACAAATATCACGCAAAATCCCTCCGCCAATACCTGTAATAACACCCATCGAAACAACTAAGAAGGAAGCATCGACGTGATGTGACATGGCAGCATTTGCGCCAATAGCAGTAAAAACGCCTAAACCGACAGCATCTGAAAGCATAATGACAACTTGAAGTTTATTAATACGTTCAAAAAACATACAAGTAAAGAGAGCTGCTAATACGCTAACAAAAAAGTAAATCGGTTGTACAAATGCAACGGGAGGTAGGTTACCAATCATAATATCACGAATAATTCCGCCACCAAGTGCAGTAGCTACAGCTAAACAAAGGACACCAAATAAATCTAAATCTTTCTTTAAACCAACTAATGTACCAGAAATGGCAGCGGCGATAATGCCGAGAAACGTAAATATTTCGATTAATAACATGGCTTTAATCCCTTCCTCTTAAAGATGTTCCAGAGCAAAATATACACTAAAGTTTTAGAAATAACAATTACTTTTCGTTACATGTAGAAAAAAAGAAAAAACGAGGAAAGAAAGCGTTTGAAAATACGGGATATGCAACATATAAGGAAGAGATTTATTATCTATTATCTATATAGATAGTAGTTGAAAATAGCAAGTGGTTAACTGAAAAATTATGTTATAATAAATATTTGAGACGAGTTAAAGGTTTATTGTAGATTGTATAAAGTGAGATAAGGTTATGATAGTTATGGGGGTTCGAGATGTTAGAAAATAATAGTTTAGGTAATAAATTTGGAAATCTTTTATTGATTTTCATTATGTTACAGCCAGTTTTAGACTTACTCACATCATTTTGCATCATGGTTTTGAAAATCGATACAACAATTGGAGTTATTACGCGTTTATTAGTAATGGCTCTTGGTGGAATCTATATTTTGCTTCAAGCAAAAGAAAAAGAAAATCGTAAATATATCATCTATTTAATAGTAGTAGGTGTTGTTTTTGCTATAGGTTTAGTAAATAATAAACTTGTCAAAAGCCCTATTATGTTAGGAGAAGAAGTTAAATTCATAGCAAAATCATTATACCCATTAATTATGCTTACTTGTTACATTTTTGTATTTAAATCATTAAGAGAAAAAACAAATGCGTATTCCAAAATGCGTAACTATATTGTGTATGCAACGTTAATTATAAATAGTATCATGGTTATTTCCATTGCGACAGGAACGGATTATAACAGCTACGAATGGGTGAAACTTGGTTCACGTGGTTGGTTCTATGCAGGAAATGAATTAGGCGCTATTTTAGCAGTTATATGTCCAATTGTTGTCCTATATTCAATTGAGAAAACAACAAGCATAGCGAAGAGTTATTTTTGGATTCCTTCTATTTTAATTATCTTCTCATTATTTGCTGTTGGTACAAAGGTTGGTTTTGGAGCAATTTTTGGTACAATGGTTGTTGCTGTTTTCATGTGCTATGTTCAAGCATTCCTGCAGCGTAAAGATAGAAAGAAGAAGCCATATTTATTGAATGGTATTCTAGCAACTGTCGTTTTTGCTGGAGTATTAGCGTATACACCATTTTCACCATTCTTAAAAAATATAGGACTTCACTTCCAAATTTTTGAGCAAAAACAAGAAGCGAAAAAGGCAGAAGAAAAGAAAGAAGAAAAGAAACAAAATAAACCTTCTGTTACAAAAGAGGAACAAGAAAAAGAAATAGCGAAAGAAAAAGAAGTAGAGAAAAAAGAAGAAACACAAGCAATTATTTTTAGTGGGCGTGAGCTATTCCAACAAATGTACAAAGACTACTATGCAAAAGCTCCAACATCTCAAAAATTATTAGGCATGGGGTATGCTGGGAATTTCAAAGAATATCCGAAGCTAATTGAACGAGATTTTCATGATTGGTTCTATTCATTTGGAATTGTCGGTTTCGCTCTACTTTTAATCCCATTCTTATACTTCGGTGTGAAAATTCTTCTCGTACTAGTAACTAGATTTAAGGATGTATTTACAGTCAAATACGGATTATTAGCAACTGCATTAGGTTTAGCGCTGGGTATCGCATTTATAGCGGGACATGTATTAACGGCGCCTGGAGTAAGTATTTATTTTGCTGTAATCTTTGCATATTTAATTGTTGATTTAGAAATTGAATGATAGAAAAATAAAAGCTAGCGTCACGTTAGCTTTTATTTTTTGTTATAGTAATTATAAGAGAACATAAAGATGGAGGAAGACAGAGATGAAAGTGTTGCATATGAATGCTGGAGCAGAAGAAGGTGGCGGGAAAACTCACATTATTTCACTTTTGTCGCAATTTCCAAAAGATGAAGTTGAATTACTTGTGTTTGAAGAAGGTGCAATTGCTAGAGAAGCAAGAGAGCTTGGAATTAAGGTGCACGTTTTTTCCCAATCATCTCGTTATGACATATCAATTCTTTCCAAAATACGTACGTTTATTAACGAAGAACACTTTGATATTGTACATACACATGGTGCGCGCGCGAACTTTTATCTTTCTCTTCTAAAAAGGAAGATACGTGCAAAATGGGTAACAACAGTTCATAGTGATCCAACTCTTGATTTTATGAAGCGCGGTTTAAAAGGTTGGATTTTTACAAAGTTAAATTTGCAATCTTATAAGAAAGTGGATTTATTTTTTGCCATTACGGAACGTTTTAAGAAAAATACAGTAGCACTAGGTGTGCCAGAAGATAAAATTTGTACCGTTTATAACGGGATTGAGTATGATAACCTTCCAACAAAGCCTTATAATATGAAAGATGAATTAGGTGTACAAGAAGGGACCTTTATTGCCATTCAAGTAGCCCGTCTTCATCCTGTAAAAGGACATAATATTTTATTTGATGCCTTGCAAAAACTAACAATTCCTAACATTAAGGTATTATTAGTTGGAGATGGCCCAATTGAAACAGAATTGAAAGAGACAGTAAGGCAGAAAGGCTTAGAAGATAAAGTGATGTTTTTAGGGTATCGTTCGGATGTTAAAGAATTATATGCATCCTCTCATATTAATTTATTAACTTCTTATAGTGAAAGCTTCCCACTTGTATTATTAGAAGCAGCAAATCAACGCTTAACCTCTATTGCAACAAATGTTGGTGATATGGAAGAGTTGATTGTTGATCATACATATGGATGGATTGTACCAATTGGTGATGTGCATGCATTAGCAAGTGCATTAGAGGAAAGCTATAAGAAATGGATGAATGGTGAATTAGCATCGATGGGTGAACGTTTGTATGAGCATGCTTCTTCTCATTTCTCATTACGAAATCTATATGAAGATACTCATAAAGCATATAAAAAACTTTTATTGAAATAGAGAGGATTATAATTATGGCAGTACAAACAGTTGATATTTTAGGTGTCCCTTTCTCTACGATGACAATGGAAGAGACAATTCAATATATCATGAAGCAGTTAGAATTAGAACAAACTCATACATTTCAAGTTGTAACAGCGAATCCGGAAATTGTAATGTGTGCGAAAAAAGATCCAAGTTTTCATCAAACACTTTTGAAAACTGATTTAATCACACCAGATGGTATTGGAGTTGTAAAAGCAAGCGGCATGCTAGGCACGCCATTAAAAGAGCGTGTAGCAGGTTTTGATTTAATGAGTGATTTATTTGGGGCGTTGTCGAAAGAGAATAAATCTGTATCTGTTTTTTTACTTGGAGCAAAACCGCATGTTGTGAAAGGTGCTGCTGATCATTTAACAAAAACATATTCAGCTGTATCTATTGTAGGAACACAAGATGGATATTTCAAGCAAGAAGAGGAAGAAGATATTATTTCTCGTATTCAAGAAGCAAAGCCAGATCTATTACTTGTAGCACTTGGGTTCCCAAGACAAGAAAACTTTATCCAAAATAATAAACATCGTTTGCAAGCAAAGGTAGCTGTTGGTGTAGGCGGTAGTTTGGACGTTTGGGCAGGAGAAGTAAAACGTGCACCAAAATGGATTCAAGCCATTCATTTAGAATGGTTTTACCGTCTATGTAGTAATCCGACGCGTTGGCGTCGTCAGCTTGTATTAGCTGAATTTCTAAAAGCAGTGATGCGTTCGAAAAAGTAGCGAAATATCGCTGCTTTTTTTATTTTTGAAAGTTGAATATGTGGCATTCTTAACCTTCATTTTATCCCGCTATTTTAGGGGAGTAAGACCCACGCCTCAAGATTCAGAGGAACACGAAGAAGATAAGTGGAGAATCATTGCTCGTAAAAGCCCAATTGTTGAGGGCAAACCATTAGTAAAACCCTACTAATGGAAGCTCCACTTTATGGGAAGATTAAAAAGGAACCTTTAAGTAAAAATAGGGATGAAATTATTTTACTTATACAATACACACATGTAAAATGATGTGTAAAGACACCTGTGTAAGGAGGACTTCTTGTGGGGAATGTAAAAGAAATTTCAAAGCGCAAGCTTCTTGGAATAGCGGGGCTAGGTTGGCTATTTGATGCAATGGATGTGGGTATGCTTTCATTTGTCATCGTTGCACTGCAAAAAGAATGGGGACTAAGTAGCCAAGAGATGGGCTGGATAGGAAGTATCAATTCTATCGGGATGGCTGTTGGTGCACTCGCATTTGGGATACTAGCGGATAAGATGGGAAGAAAATCGGTCTTTATTATAACGTTATTATTATTTTCTATCGGTAGCGGCTTAACGGCATTAACAACAACATTGACTATGTTTCTCATATTACGCTTTTTAATTGGTATGGGCCTTGGCGGGGAATTACCAGTTGCTTCCACGCTTGTATCTGAAAGTGTGGAAGCTCATGAACGTGGAAAAATTGTTGTATTACTAGAAAGTTTTTGGGCGGGTGGCTGGTTAATTGCAGCTTTAATTTCTTATTTTGTCATTCCAAACTACGGTTGGCAAATAGCGATGGTATTAAGTGCGATCCCCGCTTTTTATGCGTTATATTTACGATGGAATTTACCGGATTCACCAAGGTTTGAAAAGGTTGAGAAAAAACAATCTGTTCTTGCAAATATAAAAGCGGTTTGGTCTGGAGAATATAGAAAAGCAACGATTATGCTATGGGTTTTATGGTTCTGTGTGGTCTTTTCTTATTATGGCATGTTCCTTTGGTTGCCAAGTGTGATGGTGTTAAAAGGATTTAGTTTAATAAAGAGTTTCCAGTATGTGTTAATTATGACATTGGCACAGCTTCCAGGGTATTTTACTGCTGCATGGTTTATTGAACGCCTCGGTCGTAAATTTGTATTAGTTACGTATTTAATTGGCACAGCATGTAGTGCTTACGTCTTTGGAGTAGCTGAATCGCTCACGACATTGTTAGTAGCAGGAATGTTATTATCCTTCTTTAATCTAGGAGCATGGGGTGCACTATATGCATATACACCTGAGCAATATCCGACAGTGATTCGCGGTACTGGGGCTGGTATGGCTGCAGCATTTGGTCGTATTGGTGGTATTCTTGGTCCGTTGTTAGTAGGTTACCTTGTTGCTTCTCAAGCTTCTCTCTCTTTGATCTTTACAATCTTTTGCAGTTCCATTTTAATAGGGGTGCTTGCAGTGGTTGTACTTGGACAGGAAACGAAGCAAAGAGAATTAGTATAACAAAGGAAGGAGGTCCAAAAGACTTCCTTCCTTTGTTATTATTGAGAAGAAGAGTAGCTTATTCAATAGAAAATATGCATAGAAAAAGGGATTGTTTCGTACTAAAGCGAATGTATACAACAAGACATATGGACAAAACAATTAGGTGGTTGGGCAGATGAAAATTTTACTTATCATGGAAGAGACAGAAAATAGAAATCGATTAATTGAGATATTTACAGAAAATATTCGAAATATAGAGTGTTTTGAAGCAAGAACAGGGATGGAGTCTTTACAAGTAGCCAAAAAGCATATTCCTGATTTTATTTTTTTAGATACAAAATTAAAGGATGGCACAGGATTTGAATTCTCTAGCTTATTACAGCAATTAAGTAGCGATACAAAGTTTATTTTTATAGGTGAGAATATAGAAGAGGCGATAACAGCCTTTCGCTTCCAAGCGTTTTATTATTTATTACGACCTTTTCATGCGGAAGATTTACAATTTCTTTTGCATAGACTAGAACAAGAAAAAGGAAAGAGTATAAAAAATCATTTGCGCAAACTTCCGATTGAAAGTCATGAAGGAATTACGTATCTTTTCCCAGAGAATATAGTATATGTAAGTAAAAATAAGGAGAATAAAACTGTCTCAATATATACAACAAATAATCAGTATATTTCAACATACACACTCCAAGAATTAGAAAATAAATTAACAGCATATGATTTTTTGCGCGTTCATAAAAGTTATTTAATAAATGTTATGTATGTTCAAGAACTAAAGCCTTATTATAACGGAACTTATAATCTTTATTTAGAAAGGTATGATGAGCAGCCGATTCCTGTTAGTCGAAATTATGTAAAACGACTTCGAAATAAAATTGAATTATGACAAGTCATAGGTGAATTTCAACATGTTAACATAAGAATCCTTCATGATAAGGAGGATTCGACTAAAATATTCAGAAAATTTAGTACAATCTCCACTAAGAAGTAGTATAGGGGGGATTGTATGTGAAGGCATTTAAGTCAATTTTACTTTGGGGTGTAATCGCAGCAATAGGAGCAGCTGGATTTGGTGTCATTGCTTTATCACAAGGCGAAACGATTAATGCTGTATGGTTATTAGTCGCAGCGGTTTCTGTATATGCGGTTGCGTATCGTTTTTATAGTAGATTTATCGCACGAAAAGTATTTGAACTAGATAATAATCGACAAACACCTGCTGAGACGCTAAATGATGGGAAGGATTATGTTCCAACAAATAAATGGGTATTATTTGGACATCACTTTGCGGCAATTGCTGGAGCGGGCCCGCTAGTAGGTCCAATTTTAGCAGCGCAGATGGGATATTTACCAGGAACAATTTGGATTATTGTTGGAGTTGTAATTGCTGGAGCAGTACAAGATTTTGTTATTTTATTTGCTTCAATGAGACGTAATGGAAAATCATTAGGTGAAATGATTAAAGATGAGATTGGTCCTGTAACAGGATTGATTGCGATGATTGGTATTTTAGGTATTATGATTATTTTATTAGCGGTATTAGCTTTAGTAGTTGTGAAAGCGCTTGTTGGTAGCCCTTGGGGAATGTTTACAATCGCAGCGACAATTCCAATCGCTATTTTAATGGGTATTTATATGCGTTACATTCGTCCTGGACGAGTTGGGGAAGGATCCGTTATCGGTATTATTTTACTTCTTTTATCTCTTGTGGGAGGACAGTATGTAGCTGAGAATCCTACACTTGCAAGTATGTTTACTTTTAGTGGTGAAACAATTGCAATTATGCTTATTGTATACGGTTTCATTGCGTCTGCATTACCGGTGTGGATGCTCTTAGCTCCACGTGATTATTTAAGTACCTTTTTAAAAGTGGGTACGATTGTTGGGTTAGCAATCGGGATCCTCATTGTAGCGCCAGACTTACAAATGCCAGCTGTGTCCAAGTTTATTGACGGAACAGGACCAGTGTTTTCTGGAAATCTATTTCCATTTTTATTTATTACAATTGCATGCGGGGCTGTATCAGGGTTCCATGCTTTAGTTTCTTCTGGTACGACGCCGAAGATGATCGAAAGAGAAGGACATGCCCAGCCAATTGGTTACGGGGCAATGCTAATGGAATCGTTCGTTGCAGCGATGGCAATGATTGCGGCTTGTGTATTAACACCAGGAACGTACTTTGCAATTAACAGTCCAGCAGCTCTTATCGGGACCGATGTCTCACAAGCGGCTCAAGTAATTTCTTCTTGGGGATTCACGATTACACCAAATGAATTAAAAGAACTGGCTGTAAACGTTGGTGAACAAACGATATTATCTCGTACGGGAGGAGCACCAACATTAGCGATTGGAATGGCCTATATCTTTTCACAAGTAATTGGTGGCACTGCGATGATGGCGTTCTGGTATCACTTTGCTATTTTATTCGAAGCGCTATTTATTTTAACTACAATTGATGCTGGTACACGTGTAGGACGATTTATGATCCAAGATATTTTAGGACACGTATATAAACCGTTTGCGAAAACAGATTCTACACTGGCTAATGTGATTGCAACAACGTTATGTGTGTTGGGGTGGGGATACTTCTTATACCAAGGTGTAGTTGATCCACTCGGTGGTATAAATACATTATGGCCACTCTTTGGAATTGCTAACCAAATGCTAGCTGGAATCGCTTTATTACTTGGAACAACGATATTGTTCAAAATGGGGAAAAAGGCATATGTTTGGGTTACACTTATCCCAACGGTAGGCTTGTTGATTGTGACGATGACAGCTGGCTATCAAAAATTATTTCATGAGAATCCGAAAATTGGATTTTTATCGCATGCAAAAGTATTTCAAAATGCTTTAGATGACGGGAAAATACTAGCACCAGCCAAAAATGTGGCACAGATGAAGCAAATTATTTTCAATGATTATATCGATGCAGCACTTTGTGGGATTTTCATGGTAGTTGTTATCGCAGTTCTTATTTCTGCGATTCGTATATGGATTAAAGTGTTGCAAAATAAAGCAACACCATTAAAAGAAGCGCCATATATTTCAAGAGATGAAAGTGAGTCGAGAAACTATGCTTAAAAAATTGGGGAAGGTGTGGAAATCGCGAAAGCAATTTATTAGTTTGCTTGTTGGAGTACCAAGTTATGAAACGTATGTTATTCATATGAAACAGCACCACCCGGAAGAACCGATTCTATGTCAAAAACAGTTTTTTGCAGAGGCGCAAGAAGCTAGATTCAATGCGAAAGGTGGAAAAATATCAAGGTGTTGTTGAAGAGAAAGAGCGATTCGTCGCTCTTTTTTACTTTTTTTGTTGTTTCACGTGGAACAACAAAAAGGTAAAAAGTTTTGGGATTATAGAGATAAATTAGCATCATAAAAAACAAGCTATCCATGGATAGCTTGTTTTTTATTTCTTATACAAGTTCTTTTCCAGCAGCAAATTTACGATATGCACCGTGATGTGTTGGTCCGATGTATTCGTTTAATTTGAAAGAGTAACGAATTGCAGCTGTGATGAATTCTTTTGCGATTGCTACAGCCTCTTTTACAGATTTACCTTTTGCAAGTTCAGCTGTAATTGCTGCAGAGTATGTACAACCTGCGCCGTGTGTATTTGTTGTATCAATTTTCTCTGATTCTAGAAAATCGAATGTTTCTCCATCGTACAATACGTCAATTGCAGTTTCTGTACCTAATTTGCTACCACCTTTAATTAATACATATTTTGCACCTAAAGCATGAATTTTTTTAGCAGCTTCTTTCATGTCTTCAAGTGAATTAATTTTTACACCGCTTAATTGGTAGGCTTCAAATAAGTTTGGTGTAACAACTAATGCTTTTGGAACAAGTACATCGCGTAAGCAATCATTTGTTTCGGGATGCAACGCTTCATCTGCACCTTTACAAACCATAACTGGGTCTACGACTACATTTTGTAGATTATGCTTTTCAATTGTTTCAGCAACCATTTCAATGATTTCAACAGATCCAAGCATACCTGTTTTTAAAGCATCAACACCAACACCTTCAATTGTTGTTTCTAATTGTGGTTTGAGTGTAGAAGCAGGAATAGGGAATACGTTATGTGCCCAGCCGTTATGCGGATCCATCGTTACGATTGTTGTAAGAGATGTCATGCCGTATACACCAAGTTCTTGGAACGTTTTTAAATCTGCTTGTATACCAGCACCACCGCTTGTGTCAGAACCAGCGATTGTAAGTGCCTTGTTTAATGTCATTGTGAAAGCCCCCTCAGGTGATATAATGAAAACTACATTTTTAACCATTATATCAATGTTGTGAATAAGTAAAAAGTGAAAAAGTAGTTAGCTTGGTTGAAAAGATATTGAATTTGGTACAATGAGAAAAGAAAATATTGTATGTAGGAGACAATTTATGTTTCAAGAAAACCGTATAAGTGAATTAGCTATATTAAAAGAGATTGCAGAAACATTAAATACATCTAATGATACATATCATGTGTTGCAAGCAGTATTAGAGAAGTTATTGCATGTAACAGGATTAACAACAGGATGGATTTTTCTTGCTGATGAAAATGGTAGGTATACAAAGTTAATTGATTATCATTTACCAGCAGCGCTTTCTTTTCAAAATAAAAGGCCAATGTGTGAAGGAGAATGTTGGTGTTTACGCCGTTTTGTAGAGGGGAAATTAGAGCGAGCTGTTAATATTATTGAATGTAAACGAATTAACAACGCGGTTGAAAATAATTGGGGTGACACTGAGGGGATCCTTCATCATGCAACTGTCCCATTAAAAGCTGGTGGAGAAGATTTTGGGGTTTTAAATGTTGCAGGTCCAGGGAAAATACATTTTTCTGAAGAAGAACTTATGCTGTTGCAATCGGTTGCTTTGCAAATTGGGACAGCTTTAAAAAGAACGAAACTATATGAAAATGAAAAGAAACGAGCTCATTATTATGTGAAACTAGAGCGATTTATTCAGGAACTAAGAAAAATTCATAAATTAAGTACATTGCCAGAAGAAGTTGTGAAACAAGTGGGAGATGTATTTCTATGGGAGCCAGTTTCATTTTTTATAAAAGAGGAAAAGCTCTCTATGCGAGCTTGCTATAAGAAGCATACAGTACAAGTGGATTTTGGCTTAGAGAGGGCAGCGAAGGAAGCGATAGAAAAAAATCGACCTATTTTAATGAAAAGACAAGTGGGAAATAGCGTTCATCCTAATGGTTCTATTATTGCAGCTCCAATACATATTCGAAATCATGTGTTCGGCGTTTTATGTGTGAGTTCAAACAAGGGTGAGTTTGATACAAATGCCGTAGATGTTCTTCAAGCGTTAACGAATCATATTTCATTAATGATTGAGAATTTACGATTAAACCAGCAGCGCCGTGAGCTTGTCCGAATGGAAGAACGAAACCGCTTGGCAAGGGATTTGCATGATTCAGTTTCACAAAAGCTATTTTCATTAACCTTCATGACGAAGGGCGCAGAAGCTGTTTTGAAGGGACAAAATGAAAGAGTAGATCAATCTCTTTATGAGATGAGAGAGTTAGCGCAAGGTGCCTTAAAAGAAATGCGGACACTTATTTGGCAACTTCGCCCAGAAGGATTAGAAAAAGGATTACTGCCCGCTTTAAAGCAATATGGTGAAAATTTAGGTTTGAAAATACGTGAACAGGTTACAGGTGTGCGCGATTTACCACGTGTAGTGGAAGAAACGCTATGGCGAATTGGGCAAGAAGCGTTAAATAATGTGAGTAAACATGCGGGAGTAACAGAGGCCACAATTTATTTGAGAGTGACGGAGAAAGAAGTGTCTTTAGAGATAGTTGATTACGGGCTTGGTTTTATAGAAAAAGACATAAAAGAGAAAAAATCGCTCGGTATGACAACAATGCGTGAGCGCGCAGGGTTAATTGGCGGATGTATTACAATTGTAAGTGAGAAAAATCGAACGAGTATAAAAGTTATCGTACCATTATAATGCTATGTGAAAATGAGGGAAATTCGTGAAGATAAAAGTATTATTAGTTGATGATCATACAGTTGTTTTAAAAGGATTAGCATTTTTTTTAAGCACGCAAGAAGATTTGGAGCTAGTTGGAGAAGCAAATAACGGAAAAGAGGCACTAATGAAAGTAGGAGAGGTGCAGCCAGATGTTGTACTAATGGATTTATATATGCCAGAGATGGATGGGATTGAAGCAACTGCGTGTATAAAAAAAGAGTATCCAAATGTAAAAGTGCTCGTATTAACTAGTTTTTCGGATCAAGCACATGTGTTACCAGCCTTAAAGGCTGGAGCAAGTGGATACATTTTAAAAGATGTCGAGCCGGATCAACTTGTGGAAGCCATCCGTAGTGCATACAAAGGAAATATTCAACTTCATCCTGATATAGCCAGTAGCCTTCTTTCTCAAACGTTGCCGCAAGAAGAGAAACAGGAGTTATCAAATATTCATGTAGATGTACTAACGGCAAGGGAGAATGAAGTATTACAGCTCTTGGCAAAAGGAATGAGTAATAAGGAAATTGCATCTGTTTTAGTTATTACCGAAAAAACAGTAAAAGCCCATGTAAGTAGTATTCTAAGTAAATTAAGTCTATCGGATCGTACACAAGCAGCTTTATATGCAGTGAAAAATGGGATCGTATAAGACAAAAGTCGTAGGACCTAGTTCGCCTTTAGGAGGCGGACTTTTTTTTTGAAAAGATACGTCCATGTGAGGAAGAAATGAAAGAAGAGAGAGGATAAAATGGTATTTGTAAGCAACAACAATTACAAGGGGTTGTCCCTTTTTAGCGAGTAAATAATAAACAACGTAAGAGTAAGTATTAGGAGGAAAATAAAACATGACAACAGTTTTATTCGTAAAGGCTAACAACCGCCCAGCGGACCAAGCGGTTAGCGTGAAATTATATGAAACATTTTTAGCAAGCTACAAAGAATCACATCCAAATGATACAGTGGTAGAACTTGATTTATATAATGAAGAGTTGCCATATGTAGGCGTAGATATGATTAATGGTACATTTAAAGCTGGTAAAGGGTTTGACTTAACAGCAGAAGAAGCAAAAGCAGTAGCTGTTGCGGATAAATATTTAGATCAATTCCTTGCAGCTGACAAAGTGGTATTTGGTTTCCCATTATGGAACTTAACAATTCCAGCTGTACTACACACATATATTGATTACCTAAATCGTGCTGGAAAAACATTTAAATATACACCAGAAGGTCCGGTAGGTCTTATCGGTGATAAGAAAATTACACTATTAAATGCACGCGGTGGTGTATATTCTGAAGGACCAGCAGCTGGCGTAGAAATGGCTGTTAAATATGTAGCAAGCATGATGGGCTTCTTCGGTGCAACAAATATGGAAACAGTGATCATTGAAGGTCATAATCAATTCCCAGATAAAGCAGAAGCAATTATTGCAGAAGGCCTTGAAAAAGCTGCTAAAGTAGCAAGTACATTTTAATTAAAAATATAATCGTCACTCAAACATGACAAGTACCCTTGCAGTATCAACGTTTTTAAGACGTTGGTGCTGCTTTTTTATTTTCGTTTGAGCTCATCTGCTAACTGTTTTAATTGCTCTCTACCCTGTATCAAATACATTCTTCCTTCTTTTTTTAACCAATTTTGCTGACAAAACTGCTTTAATACATATAAGAGATGACGATAACTAACGTTTAAGTATTCAGAGGCCTCTGTATGCTTTTCGAGATAACAATTGTTTTGCTCAGTTAACAGAATAAAAGCTGCTAATCGATTTTCTAAAGGGTAGTTATAGCTTCTTGCATATTGTTCAGTTCGAGTAAGTGTTTTTTCTCCAATAAATTTGCATAGCTGTTGTAAGAAGTATGCGTCTTGTAATAAGAGATGATGACAATCTTTTAGAGGAAGAGCTAGACAGATACATGATTCCATAGCTTCGATACCTTTTGTTATAGATTCGACTCCAATTAATCCTAATTCTCCAATAATTGACGGTGCTTTTACAAAGTCAATTAAGGAAATTCTCCCATTTTGATGGCTCATATATATTTTTGCTTTTCCAGAGATTAAGTAATAGAGATAAGGAAAGTCTTCTCCTTCGTTACAAATGGTTTCTTTCTTTTGAAACGAATGAATTTCTATATATGGAAAAATATCAAATGAGAAGAACGTTTGAAAATTGAAGCGTTGTACATAACTATAAATTTCATCTGAATTTTTTTCGATTTTCATTTTTTCACCTCTCATTTAGTATGAGATATCTCCTATTCTTTTTACAAGTGGGAGTGATACGATTTATTTGAGAATAAAAGAAAAAATGTGTTTTTATAGTGGAAAGGGAGAGAAACAACATGAAGAAATATCAAACATTACTATTTGATGTAGACGATACCTTATTAGATTTTAAAGCAGCTGAAAGAACGGCGTTACATTTACTTTTTGAGGAACAAAAAATCCCTTTAACTGATGAAATTACAGCACATTATAAAAGAATAAACCAAGGTCTGTGGAAATCCTTTGAGGAAGGAAAAATGGACCGAGATGAGGTAGTAAATACTCGATTTTCAATTTTATTTAAGGAGTACGGTCAGGAAGTTGATGGACCTTTGTTTGAACAGAATTATCGTAGTTATTTAGAAGAAGGGAATCAGCTTATTCAAGGAGCCTTTGAACTAATACAAGATCTCCAAAGCGAATATGATTTATATATTGTTACAAACGGTGTTTCCAAAACGCAAGATAAACGCCTGCGTAATTCGGGATTACATTCATTCTTTAAGGATATTTTTGTTTCAGAAGACACTGGTCATCAAAAGCCAATGAAGGAATACTTCGATTATGTTTTTGCACGAATTTCTAATTTCTCTGTGGAGAAAGGATTAATTATCGGTGATTCATTAAGTGCAGATATTAAAGGTGGGCAGTTAGCAGGATTAGACACATGTTGGTTTAATCCTGCTAAGAAGCCGAATCATATTGGAATTATTCCGACTTATGAAATACAAAGTCTTAATGAGCTTTATCAAATTTTACAATAATTACGATCTTCTTAGATTAAAACATGGTGTTATCCCTTTAAAGATTCTAAGGAAATTGGGAGAGTGTCTTGTGCAATAAGCCAAAGGAATAGAGGGAAATGAATTGGTTAAGGTATAGCTGTTATTGTAGAATAGTGAAAACTCGCGTTATGTACGTGAGTTTTTTTTCATATGAATGAATATAAGACTTATTGTGATTTTATAGTAAAATTTACCATGAGGGAGGGAGAGGTTTGGGTGTTTTTATTTATACTGCTTTAGCAGCATGTACCTGTATATTAATTATTTCGTTAATTTTGCAAAGGCAATTTCCGTATAAAAAATATGATGTTGTTTTGTCTACTATAATGATTGGAACGGGTATAGCCCTTATGCTTTATGGTGTTTATGGCGTTGAGATTTCGATTGGTAGAAATTTATGGTATATAGGGGTGTTCACAGTAATCGGGGCTGTAATGGGTACCTTTATAAATTTAGCTATAAAAATTGGAAGAAAACAAGATAGGTATAAATTCCATGTTGTTGGTCACATGATAGGCTTTTTAGCATGTGCCGTACAAGTCATAACTTATTTTTATCGAGAATATCGGTGGACTTCCTTTCATGTAGAACAGTTTTCTATTTTTATTATGGTTATGGTATCTATACTATTTGTTTGTATCGCAGTGTTTCTTCATCGAATTTTTTTTATGTGCGCTGCAATTTTTCCAAGTTTATATGCAATGATATACTTATCTATTCCTTTGATGATTGTTAGTAATAGCTTGCTTATAATAGCCGCTTTACTCATGACGATAGAGTATGAAAAGAAAAAACGTATAAGTAAACGTGTAGAATATTTTAGGGGGAAAGGTCAATTATAATAATAATTTTAATATAACTTTAATTTTCTGAATAAACAATAAAACAGTTAATAAAATCTTTTGTAAACATTCAGAAAAATAATTGACATTAGGAAATGATTGCTATAAAATCAACGGTAATTGCATAGTCTTATCAAGAAAAGGTGGAGGGACAGGCCCTATGAAACCTTGGCAACAGCCGTATCACGGAATTGTGCCAAATCCTGCAGGTAATAAACCCTGAGAGATAAGAAAGAGACTTTAGAGCGTGTTTTCAAACTGCTTCTTTCTTGTTAGGGAAAGAAGCAGTTTTTTTATTTTCTATAAAAGAAAGGAGAAAGAGAAATGGGAGAATCATGGGGAAAAGGAACCATTTGTGTACAGGGTGGTTATACACCAAAAAATGGTGAACCACGTGTTTTACCACTCTATCAAAGTACGACGTACAAATACGATACGTCTGATGATTTAGCGGCACTCTTTAATTTAGAGGCAGAAGGCTATATTTATACGCGTATTGGGAATCCGACACTAGCAGCATTTGAACAAAAGTTATCCGATTTAGAAGGCGGCGTTGGAGCTGTTGCGACAGCCTCTGGTCAAGCGGCCATTATGCTTGCTGTTCTAAATATTTGTAGTAGTGGTGATCATTTACTTTGTTCTTCAACCGTTTATGGGGGAACATTTAACTTATTTGGGATAAGTCTACGTAAATTAGGAATTGATGTTACATTCTTTAATCCAAATTTAGCTGCTGATGAGATTGTGGCACTTGCAAATGACAAAACAAAGCTAATTTATGCAGAATCGCTTGGAAATCCAGCGATGAATGTTTTAAATTTTAAAGAGTTTTCAGCAGCGGCAAAAGAACTAGAAGTACCTTTTATCGTGGACAATACTTTGGCGACACCATATTTGTGCCAAGCGTTTGAACATGGGGCAAATATCATTGTTCATTCTACAACAAAATATATTGATGGCCATGCAAGTTCATTAGGTGGGATTGTTATTGATGGTGGAAATTTTGATTGGACAAATGGAAAATATCCAGAGCTTGTCGAACCAGATCCAAGTTATCACGGTGTAAGTTATGTGCAGAACTTTGGGCAGGCAGCATATATTGTGAAAGCTCGTGTTCAACTATTAAGAGACTATGGAAACTGTATGAGCCCATTCAATGCGTATATTAGCAATATTGGTTTAGAAACATTGCATTTACGAATGGAGCGTCATAGTGAAAATGCTCTTGCAGTTGCGAAGTGGCTTGCTAATCATGATCGTATTGAATGGGTGAATTATCCGGGATTAGAAAGTAACGAAAATTATCTACTAGCACAAAAGTATTTAGCAAAAGGTGCAAGTGGTGTTTTAACATTTGGAATTAAAGGAGGATTAGAATCTGCGAAAGAATTTATTGCAAATGTGAAGTTAGCAACACTTGTAACACATGTAGCAGATGCGAGAACATGTGTGATTCATCCTTCTAGTACAACGCATAGACAGTTAAATGAAGAAGAACAGCGTTTAGCAGGTGTTACATCTGATTTAATTCGCCTATCAGTCGGTATAGAAGATGTTTCTGATATTATTGCGGACCTAGAGGAAGCATTAGTTGGAGGCAAAGCACATGCCGATCATTGTTGATAAGGATTTACCAGCTCGTAAAGTATTGCAAAAAGAGAATATTTTTGTCATGACAAAAGAACGAGCTGAAACACAAGATATACGTGCTTTAAAAATTGCAATTTTGAACTTAATGCCAACAAAACAAGAAACAGAAGCGCAATTGCTCAGATTACTCGGTAATACACCACTCCAATTATACGTGCATTTGCTCCATATGGAGTCTCATGTATCCCGTAATGTAGCGCAAGATCATTTAACAAGTTTTTATAAAACGTTTCGCGATATCGAGGGAGAAAAATTTGATGGTCTCATTATTACAGGAGCGCCGGTTGAAACACTTCCTTTTGAAGAGGTAGATTATTGGGAAGAACTTGGGCGTATTATGGAATATTCAAAAACAAATGTAACATCTACTCTGCATATTTGTTGGGGGGCGCAAGCGGGTTTGCATTATCACTATGGAATTCCAAAATATCCGCTTAAAGAAAAGATGTTTGGTGTATTTGAACATGAAGTGCATGAACAGCATGTGAAATTATTGCAAGGGTTTGATGAACTCTTCTTTGCACCTCATTCTCGCCATACAGAAGTACGTAGAGCTGATATTGAAAAGGTACCAGAACTAACGTTACTAGCAACATCAGAAGAAGCGGGTGTTCACCTTATTATGGGGCAAGAGGGAAGGCAGGTTTTTGTTCTTGGTCATAGTGAATATAGCTGTAATACGTTAAAAGAGGAATATGAACGCGATAAACAAAAAGGGCTAGAGATTAAGGTTCCAAAAAACTATTTTAAACATAATAACCCAGCTGAAAAGCCACTCATAAGATGGCGAAGTCATGGAAATTTATTATTTTCAAATTGGTTAAATTATTATGTATATCAAGAAACCCCTTATATTTTGTAAGATGATCATCATATAACACGTGGCAACGCTTTCTTTGTAAGGATTATCTTATATTTTTCTAAATGTTCAAAATACATTGTTTTTCAGAATTTTACCTTATATAATGGCATCTAAATACAATTCTTTAGAGGGGTGGACAGTATCATGAATGAAATTCAAGTGGGCTTATTAGGCCTTGGAACAGTTGGCAGCGGTGTGGTTCGTATTATTACGGATCATCAAGATCGATTAATGCACCAAGTTGGTTGCCCAGTGAAAGTAACAAAAGTATTAGTGCAAAATATTGAGAAAGAGAGAGAGGTCCAAGTCCCCTCTACTTTATTAACGAAAAATGCAAATGAAATTATAGATAATCCTGATATCGATGTTGTCATTGAAGTGATGGGAGGTATACAGGAAGCAAAATCTTATATTTTACAAGCCTTGAACAATGGTAAACATGTTGTTACTGCTAATAAAGATTTAATGGCATTGCATGGGGCGGAATTACTGACAGTAGCAAAGGAAAATCAAGCTGATTTATTCTACGAAGCGAGCGTAGCTGGAGGGATTCCAATTCTACGCAGCATTGTAGAAGGGCTTTCCTCGGATCTTATTACGAAAGTGATGGGAATCGTGAACGGAACAACGAACTTTATTCTGACAAAAATGTCTGACGAAGGGAGAGCATACGACGACGTGTTAAAAGAAGCGCAGCAGCTTGGATTTGCAGAAGCAGATCCAACATCAGATGTTGAAGGTTTAGATGCAGCAAGAAAAATGACGATTTTGGCTACTCTTGGTTTTTCTACAAATGTAGAACTTGGAGATGTGAAGGTGAAAGGGATTACTTCCATTACAGAGGAAGATATTGCATATAGTAAAAGCTTAGGATACACAATTAAATTAATTGGGCTCGCAAAGCGCGATGGTGAAAAGTTAGAGGTAACAGTTGAACCAACGTTGCTTCCGAATACACACCCTCTTGCAGCTGTTCAAAATGAATATAACGCCGTATATGTGTATGGTGAAGCGGTAGGAGAAACGATGTTTTATGGACCTGGTGCAGGAAGCTTACCAACAGCGACAGCGGTTGTTTCTGATTTAGTTGCGGTAATGCAAAATGTACGCCTTGGTGTAACTGGGAATAGTGCAGTTTCTCCTCAGTATGAGAAGGTATTAAAAGAGCCGGATGAAATTTTTGTGAAAAAGTTTTTACGATTACATGTAAAAGATGAAATTGGTGTGTTTGCAAAAATCACGTCTTTATTCTCTGAACGTGGTGTTAGCTTTGAGAAGATTATCCAAATGCCGCTACAGGAGAAAGGAAAGGCTGAGATTGTTATCGTAACCCATCGTGCATCACTTGCAGACTATGAATATATTTTACATACACTTAGGGAATACGAGGAAGTAGATTGTGTGAAAGCAAACTATCGAATCGAAGGAGATGCTAAGTAATGTGGAAAGGTTTGCTTGCTGAGTATAAGGAGTTTTTACCTATTACGGAAAAGACACCTTCCTTAACATTGCATGAAGGCAATACACCACTTGTTTTATTAGAAAACCTTTCGAAGCGGTGGGGTTCAACAATTTATGGGAAAATCGAAGGAGCAAATCCGAGCGGATCCTTTAAGGATCGCGGTATGGTAATGGCGGTAGCAAAGGCAAAAGAGGCGGGGAGCGGAGCCATTATCTGTGCTTCTACGGGGAATACATCTGCATCTGCAGCAGCTTATGCGGCTAGGGCAGGATTGTCATGTATCGTTATTATTCCAAATGGGAAGATTGCATACGGTAAATTAGCGCAAGCTGTCATGTATGGTGCCGAGATTATCAGTATTGATGGGAATTTCGACCATGCTTTGCAAATTGTACGTAAGCTAAGTAAGTCATCGCCGATTACACTTGTAAACTCTGTTAATCCATACCGAATTGAAGGGCAAAAAACAGCTGCGTTTGAGATTTGTGATGCGCTTGGAAAAGCACCGGATATTCTAGCAATTCCAGTTGGTAATGCTGGAAATATTACAGCATATTGGAAAGGTTTCAAAGAGTATCATGAAAGACTTGGCACGGGATTGCCAAAGATGCACGGTTTTGAAGCGGAAGGAGCAGCGGCAATTGTGCGTGGACATAAGATTGAAGAGCCAGAAACAATTGCAACAGCGATTCGAATTGGGAATCCAGCAAGTTGGGAACAAGCCGCCCTCGCTGCAGAATACTCTCAAGGTAAAATTGATGAAGTGACAGATCGTGAAATTCTTGAGGCATATGAATGGTTAGCCAAGTACGAAGGAATCTTTGCAGAACCTGCTTCATGCGCTTCTCTTGCAGGTGTTTATAAACAACTGCAAAGCGGCGAAATTGCAAAAGGAAGCCAAATTGTAGCGGTATTAACAGGTAACGGCTTGAAAGACCCAAATATCGCTATTGATACGAAGAAAATTCAGCCAGTTGTGTTACCAAATGATGAGAAGGCTGTCTTTGATTATATTCAGGGAGCTGTTTTTCAGTAAAATAGATGAAGCCTATTGAGCGTGATGCTCAATAGGCTTTTTTATGTTAAGGACCTTTGTGCCAATCTGAATAAATGCTTGAATAATCCAGCCTGTTGTAAATGAAAGGATAATTGTACCAAAGTAAATAGGACCGTCTAGTAAAAAGCTACATGTTAAAAATAAAAAGGCTAATGAAATTTCTGTTCTTCGAAATGTCCACTTTTTCTTTTCAGCCATGGTTAAGACGAATGCTTCTTGCGGTGCAGCACAGAGCTGTGTAGATACATAAATGCCAATTCCAGCGCCAACAAATAGATTTCCACAAATAAGTGTTATATATTTTGGAAGAGAGCGGATAGAATTCATAATGACATCGATAGAACCAATCCAATCAACAAAAACAGATATAAGAACCATAGTAACGATTGTTCCTATTGTAATGTGCTTTTTATTTAAAAACAGTACAATAATTGTAAAAGCGAAGTTAATCATAAAAATCCAAAAGCCAATACTTACTCCAAAATTTTGGTATAGGGCAATGAAAAATGAATCATAAGGACTAAGTCCAAAAGAAGTGATGGTTGTCATCATATTAATTCCGAGAGATAGAATGAGTAAGCCACCGATAAAAAATATATATTCTAGTTTGAATTGTATCATATGTTCCTAATCCTTTCTGAACGTGTTTGCTAGGAAAGGATATAATGTGAAAAGCTTACCAGGTCAAGGGAGAAATTTTGTAAAAAGGAGAGAATGAAATGACTAATATAAGAAAAATTGCCGAATTGGCTGGAGTATCTGTATCAACTGTTTCACGTGTACTTAATAATCATCCGTATGTGAATGAACAGAAACGAAAAGAGATTTTAGCCATTATAGAAGAGTTAAATTACACTCAAAATGTGAATGCAATTCATTTAGTGAAAGGAAAAACAAATGTAATTGGTGTTTTATTGCCGCATGTAAATGATCAATATTATAGTGCTATTATTGAGGGGATATCGAAAGAAACTGCAAAGAATAATTATCATATGATGCTTTGTCAGACGAATTATAGTGAAGAAAGGGAACTTGAAATTTTGCAGATGTTAAAAATGAAAAAGCTTGATGGAGTCATTATATGTTCCCGGACAAATGATAAGGAAAAGCTCGAGGAGTATACGAAATTTGGGCCAATTGTAGTTTGTGAAGAAATAGATTCGAATTTCATCTCGAGCGTACATATTGATTACTATAAAGTGTTTGCTCAAGGAATGAAAATCTTGATAGATACTGGTCATACTTGTATTGGATATTGTATTGGAAGAGACAATAGCATTAATAGTCAAAGAAGAAAACAAGCGTACGAGGATGCACTGCAACATATTTCTATTACACCTGCGGATAACTGGAAATTTAAAGGGTGTTTTAAGGTAGACGACGGGCGCAATGTAATAAGGGAATGGATAAAGATGCCTGTAAGGCCAACAGCATTCCTTGTTTCTTGTAACCATATTGCAGCAGGTATGGTAACAGAAGCAAAGAAACATGGGATTCGTGTTCCGGAAGATCTAGCGATTATTGGGTGTGACGATCAAGAAGTAGCAGATGTATTAGGAATTACAACGATTGCTCATTCTAGTAAAGCATTTGGTGCAAAAGCATTTGAGATACTATATGAGAAGATAAAAGATGAAAAGATAGATGTGAAGAGTATTGAACTCTTGCCGCAATTGACTATTCGTGAAACTACATAATTATAGAAGAGATGAAAATCGCTTTTCAAATGGGCGTTTGGTATAATATGGGCAATCTACCAGGCTAAAAGGGGTTTTGATATGAGATCAAAATTAATAAAAGGAATTTTACTCATTACAATCGTATCTTTTTGTTTATTTGCATATGGCTTTATTTCGGGTATTAATGATGTATTAAATCCGAAAGCTTCAAATTTAACTACGAAGACAGAACAAAAACAAGTAAAAGGGAAACAAAACCCAGGAACATTACAAGTTGTCAGCTTAGGTGATTCTTTAACTCGCGGCGTTGGTGATAAAGAAGGAATTGGCTATGTGGGGCGAGTAAAAGAAAGTCTACAAGAGGATTATAAACAAAAGGTTGCGTTAACGAATTTAGCTGTTAGTGGTGCGAAGATGCCAGATTTGTTAAAGCAAATAGAAAGCAGTGGTGCTCAATACTCCATTAAACAGGCAGATTTAATCGTTTTAACCATTGGAGGCAATGACTTATTTCCAGGCTGGGAATCACTTGAGAAGATAGACTTAGAAACATACCGTCCTGATACGCAAACGTTTCAAAATCAGGCGAAGCAAATTTTAGCTGAAATCCGAAAGTTAAACCAAGATAGTCCGATTTTTTGGCTTGGTTTATATAATCCATTTGAAGATGTAGAGGATTTAAAAGGCTCTTCATCGATTGTTGTAGATTGGAATGCATCTTTAGAGAAATTAGCAATAGATAATAGAAATGTATATATAACGCCAACGTTTGATCTGTTTCAAAGCAGAGGGAAAGAATTATTATACTCAGATCATTTCCATCCAAACGAAACAGGCTACTCATACATGGCAACTCGCTTATTACAAAATGTTGTAAGTAAGATGCAGCTAGATGGAGGAGAGGCGAAATGACGATAATACTTTCAGTGCGGGATGTAAAAAAGGTAATTGGGAAAAAGACGCTTGTGGAGAACATATCGTTTGATGTGAACCAAGGAGAAGTATTTGGATTTTTAGGTCCAAATGGAGCTGGGAAAACAACGACAATTCGGATGCTAGTTGGGCTTATTAAAGCAACTGAAGGTGAGATTACGATTGGTGGGTATAATATTCAAGGGAATTTTCGCGAAGCGATGCGACAAATTGGGAGTATCGTGGAAAACCCAGAACTTTATACCTATTTAACGGGATGGGAAAATTTAAAGCAATTTGCACGGATGCTTGGCGGTATATCAGATGAACGTATTTTAGAAATTGCGAAAATGGTTCACTTAGATGAACGTATTCACGATAAAGTAAAAACATATTCTCTTGGCATGAAACAACGTCTTGGAATCGCACAGGCTCTTCTTGGAAACCCGAAACTGCTTATATTAGATGAGCCAACAAATGGCTTAGATCCAGCTGGTATTAGAGAGATGCGGGAATTTATACATAAGCTTGTGAAAGAAGAAAATATGAGCGTCTTTATTTCGAGTCACTTACTAAGCGAAGTACAAATGATATGTGATCGCGTTGCGATTATTCATAAAGGGAAAATGATTACGGTTGCACCAATTGAAGAGTTAATTAAAACTGCGAGCGATCGTGTGGAATGGATTGTTACACCGATTGCAAAGGCGAAAAATATGTTAGAAGCGGCAGAAGAAGTAAGAGAAATTAGTGTAGACAATGAACGTTTACTTTGCCGGATGGACATTTCATCAATTAGTAATTGGAATAAACGCTTTGTAGAAAACGGAATAGATGTACATAGCGTGAAGGAACTTGTGTTTACGTTAGAAGATTTATTCATTGAACTCACAAGGAGTGAGCAGCATGCGTGAATTTGCGAATCTTGTTTTAAATGAATCAGAAAAAATCTATCGAAAGAAACGTATTTTTGTCGTTATGCTCATATTGGCAATCTTAATTCCTTTGTTTGTGTATGCACAGTATCGTGAAGTGCAAACAACACAAAAGCGCCTCGGTACGAGTGATTGGAAAGTAGCCCTTCAGCAGCAAATTGTTGATTCACAAAACCGTTTAAATAATTCAAGATTGCCAGAAGAATGGCGGGATTGGTTGAAAGTACGAGTGGAGCAACAACAATATTATTTAGATCATGATATTAATCCAACTGCACCGGGAGCACCGACATTTGTGCGAGCATTCATTGAACAGGGGATTACATTGTTTATTCCGCTTCTTGTAATGATTGTAGCGATTGATATTGTTTCAGGAGAACGAAGCGATGGAACGATGAAAATGCTTCTAACACGGCCGATTCGGCGCTGGAAAATTCTTCTCAGTAAATACGTGACGATGTTGTTATTTATCTCACTTATATTGCTCCTGGTAGGAATTTTTTCATACGCATTATCGGGCGTTGTTTTTGGATATTCTGGTTGGAACTTACCAGTACTTACAGGATTTGGGATAGATAAAGAAACATTAAATACAAATTTTGTTCATCTTATTCCGCAATGGCAATATATTTTAATGGCATATGGATTAGCGTGGTTTGTTGCAATTGTTGTGGGAACAATATCCTTTATGATTTCAGTGTTAATTCGTAATACACCAGCTGGTATGGGAGTCATGCTGGCAGCATTAATTGCAGGTGGTATCTTAAGTTCTTTCGCAACATCTTGGGAAGGGGCAAAATATATTTTTAGTGTAAATTTATCCTTAACAGATTACTTGTCAGGAAAGTTACCAGCATTGCAAGGTCTATCGATGAGCTTTTCATTGATGAATTTAACCGTTTGGGCAATAGCTTCTCTTATCGTTTCGTTTGTAGTCTTTACAAAGCAAGACATGGTTAATTAAGTGAAGAGGAAGTGAAGAGATGGAACATATTTTAAAGAATGATTGGGAGCCGTTACTTGCACCAGAATTTGAAAAACCATATTATCAGAAACTAAGGCAGTTTTTAAAAGAAGAATATAGTACCCATGTAGTATATCCAAATGCCAATGATATTTTTAATGCATTGCATTATACAAGTTATGGGGATACGAAGGTTGTCATTTTAGGACAAGATCCATATCATGGGCCAGATCAAGCGCATGGGCTAAGTTTTTCTGTACAACCTGGTGTGAAAACACCACCATCATTGCAAAACATGTACAAAGAACTGCATGCAGACCTTGGTTGTGAAATCCCGAATAACGGTTATTTAGTGAAATGGGCGGAGCAAGGCGTGTTATTACTAAACGCGGTGTTAACTGTCAGACAAGGGGAAGCAAATTCTCATAAAGGAAAAGGGTGGGAGCATTTCACTGATCGCGTAATTGAGCTTTTAAATGAACGAGATAAACCAGTGATTTTTATACTGTGGGGACGCCATGCACAGGCGAAGAAAAAGCTGATTACAAATGCAAATCATCATATTATTGAATCGGTACATCCAAGTCCATTATCAGTAAGACGCGGTTTCTTTGGAAGTAAACCATTTTCGAAAGTGAACGATATCTTATCTAGTATGAATGAGAAAGAAATTGATTGGCAAATTCCAAACCTATAAAAAAGGTAGCTAACAGGATAATTGTTAGCTACCTTTTTACTTATTGTGGTTCATTTTTTAATTTTGCATCTAGTACGAACGTACCAAATGGGATAACGGAAGCAATAAATGCACCTAAAGCCCATAAGATTGACTTACGATGTACGATTGTTACTTGAATCACTGCAAAGATGAATAGTATGAATAGTACGCCGTGAGCCATACCTGTAATTTTAACGGCTGCTGGAAAATCCGCGAAGTATTTTAGCGGCATTGCTACGAATAATAATAGTAGGAAGGAAATCCCCTCGACTAATCCAATTGCTCTTAATCTTCCGATTGGTGTAGATAACATGAAACAGCCTCCTTATAATATGAGCTTGTATATAGTAAATTTGTATTCTAATTCAAAATAAAATAGTCTATTTTGTTTCATTATATACAAAAACAAAGTTTACACTACCGGAATGTTGTAAAGTTCAAAATATCTTCACAAAGCTACGTATATTTAAATAAAAACCCATTTGAAGTGTTTGACTTCAAATGGGTTTTGTGAATGGATTTATATAAATTCAGATTGAAGAACTGATATAAAACCCCTCTTTTTAGATGGGAGAGAGAGTCAGTCCATGGATAGAAGCGGTCAGTGCCTGTTTTCGCCCCATGCCAAATGAAAACAAAGGGAGAAAGAGATTGTAAGTTACCTTTTGATTTCATAGCAGCAATGTATATGTTGAAAAATTTATATATTAAACTAGAACTTCAGTTTTAAGTACAAATTTCTCTACAACTTTAGCAACGCCGTCATTCATGTTTGTGTCTGTTACGTAGTTAGCAATTTCTTTAATATCATCTGGAGCATTACCCATCGCAACCCCAAGACCAGCAAACTCGATCATTGCTTGGTCGTTATAGCTATCACCCATTGCAATAACTTCTTCGCGCTTAATACCAAGCTTTTGAATCAGTTGATTTAAGCTTGTTCCTTTTGTAACACCAGCTTCTGTGAATTCTAAGAAAAATGGCTTAGAACGCATTACACTTAGTTTACCTTCTAATTGTTTTTGTAGTTTCTTTTCTACTTCTACAAGGCGCTCAGCTTCTTTATTCATTAATACTTTTACAACAGGTTCTTGCACAGCTGCTGTAAAACTATCTACTTGGATAATCGGCATGCCTGTCAGTTGACCTTCAATTTCTGTATATGGATTATTCTCTTCTGTTACGATATCATCTCCGACATACGTATGAATCCAAACGTCTTCATGCTTACTGATTTCATATAAACTGTGAACGATTTCAGGAGATAGTGTACTACTGAATAGTTCTTCATCTGTTTTACAGTTAATAATTTTAGCACCATTAAATGATAGGATAAAACTGCCGTATTCTTCTAAACGGAGTTCCTTTGCGATATGGCGCATACCAAATGTTGGACGGCCAGAAGCAAGTACAACCTTTACTCCTTGCTCTTGGGCTGTCATTAAAGCTTGTTTTGTACGTTCTGAAATTGTATGGTCATCGCGAAGTAAAGTATCATCTAAATCTAAAACAATCATTTTATAAGACATGTAAAAAATTCCTTTCTTTGTTGAAATAATGATTCGTATTGTTAGAAATTCAATCTAGCAAAATAATGAGGAATAAATAGTAAGACATCGAACTTCTTTAGAAAAAGTTTATTGGATTACTGTATTGTTAGGATAAATTATTATGGGCATATTGCCCATAATGATTTATCACTATCGTAACAACTCTGAAAATAGAGTGCAATAATGGAAGTTTTCCAATTTATAATGGCTGTTTTTCCTTTGAACGGGAAAATAAAACTTCAAGCAAAATAGTCATGACAGAACCGAGTACAAGGCCATTGCTTAAAAATGATGCTAAAAATGGTGGCAGGGTCGAAAAAGCCTGCGGTGGGACAAACATAACACCGATTCCTGTGAAAAGAGACAGACCAGCGACGCGGAATAAACGCTCTTTATTTTCTACGGTGTCATATTCACGAAAGGCAAGACCAATCATACTTGCAAATACAGGATAAATGGCAGCATATCCAACAGCGACAGGAATAGCGGCAAAGAATGATGTAATCTTTGGAAATATACTAATTACAATAATAAAACTTGATCCTAATATGAAAGGAAGGCGTTTATAAATATTTGTTGTTGCAATAAATCCAGCTGATCCTGAAATAGCCACAGGTCCAATCGCTGAGAACAAACCACCTAACAATTGGTTAATTCCTGTTATAATACCAGCTTGTTTAAAGCGATCTTGGACTGCGTCTTTTTCGTATTTAGAAACAACTTTTTGTACAACACGAATGCTTGCTAACATGTTTGTTAAAAGTAACAGTGTAACAAATATAACGGTGATCGCCATGTTCCATTCAATGCGAGGCGTCCCAAAGACAAATAGGGATGGAAGTCGAATCATGTCTGTTACCGGTGTAATAGGATTAGACAATCCGAAACATGCAAATAAAATCCATCCAAAGACAATGCTGAAAAGAACAGAGTATTGTCCAATAATAGGTAACTTCATAATGAAAAATGATAGTAAAATAACAATAAGTGAAAGAATGAATACATTTGCTTGTACTTCGGAATGTTTACCATCTAGGCCAAACATTCCCTTTAGGAAGGCACCACTTAGCTGGGCGACAAGAAGGAATAAATATGTTCCAATTACTGTCGGTGTAAAATATCGAACAAGTTTATCAATAAGCCCCAAAACACTAAGGATAATACAAATAATACCACTTAATAAGAAAGCGTATTGCAAGACTCGAAGTGTTTCACTGTTAGATCCAAATAATACAACACCTAGACTTGCATATAGTGAGAAAATTCCCCACCAAAGACCAGCTGGGCCTTCTTGGATAGGAAGCCTATGACCAAATATAGCTTGCAGAAGACCAGCGAAACCAAGAACAAATAACGTTCGTTGTACAAATGCAATGGCTTCAGCACCTTCAAGTCCATAACTGGCCGCAACGCTAATTGGTACAATGAGGCTTCCAGCCAAAATAAACAACGCCCACTGCAGGGCGGAAAGAAATGTTTTCATCATATCGACCTCTTTCGTAGATTCCGCTTCTAGTATATACGTATTTTATTTCCTCTGGCAAAGATTGTAGTGGAGAAAAGAGTTGAAGAAGAATAGGAATACAAAAAATAAAACTACTTCGTATTATTCCTGTTAGGGTAGTAGTAATGAGTATTGAGGGGAATTTAGCCCGTAAAAGCCCGATTCGTGGGGACTAATTATCAGTGGGAGATGAAGAAAACCCCCACTGATTAAAGTTTCACTTTATTTCATGCAATGCGGAGGAAGAAGATGGATAAACAAATAGCAGGAAAAATTAAAATAACATGATATGATAATAGTATTCGGTCTATATAAATACAAAATAAAAAAACGACATAAAATCATTCTTTATAGGTGGAAAGAGAGAATCCGGCGATGGATAGAAGCCGTCAGTGCCTTTTTTAGCCCCATGCCAAGTGAGAACAAAATGAGAAAACAAGTGGAGATCTTCTTTTGTTTTCATAGCCGCGACTTAGGTGCTTGAAAATCAAAGTGGATATATATAGTAGAGAAACTAGGGCAATTTGAGAAAGAACTACAAAGTAAGAGGTGACACGGAATGCAAGTATCTAGCGATAAGATCTTAAATAAAATGGCAAATGAAATTGCGAAAGCAAAAAGCAGTGAAGGACAGAAGGCAAAAGAACATTTATCAGTTGTTCGTGCTTTATGTGATTTACTTTTAGATGAACAGAGTGAATCTCATACGTATGTAGAGCCAAAATTACAATCACAAGTTATATCATCTCATCCGATGACAATGACAGCAACAACTCAGCAAGTCGTACCAGTTTCGGGGGAACCTGTATACATGAAGGAAGAGGATGCAAACGGCAATTCTTTATTTGATTTTTAGGAGTTAAAAAGGTTGGCTTATATGTAAAAATTTCTTATCATAAAGATAAAAAGGGGAATTCTAATGAAAATCTTCTTCTTATTAGGCTGTATTGCAGCTGGATTATCTGTTGCATTAGGTGCTTTTGGTGCACACGGTTTAGAAAATAAGATTTCTGCAAAAATGTTAGAAGTTTGGAAAACAGGTGTTACATATCAAATGTTTCATGCCGGAGGATTGTTTATTGTTGCTTTATTAATGGATAAAATTCAATCTTCCCTTCTAGGTGCAGCAGGCTGGTTTATGGTAGCTGGAATTATTATGTTCTCTGGAAGTCTATATGCATTAAGTACAACAGGTATTAAGTTTTTTGGACCGATTACACCACTTGGTGGCGTCGCGTTCATCGTAGGCTGGATTTTACTAGGAACTGCAGTTGTAAAAGGGTTATAAAGACAAAACAAAAGCTGGCAAACGCCAGCTTTTTTTTATGATCTTGGGGGATAGGTTGCTTGTTGGCTTGGTAAATATACAATTTCTTCCGGGAATTCTACGTAATCTAAGTAAATCATAAGTAGTAAGAAACGTTTTCCAGATTGAGGTTCACTGATTACGATATGATCACGACCAGCAGCCTCAATAATGCCTGTATAAGATTGTGTTCCAAGTGAACTACCACGCTCGTATGTCATAACAACAGTTGCTCTTTTCCCTTTGTTTAAACGAAGGATGTTTTCGATATAGGATTGTTCTAGTGGTAGCATACCTTGAGATACTGCAAACTGTGCTTGCGCTTGTTGTTGCATCGCTTGTTGTTGCATTGCTTGTTGTTGCTGAGGTGTCATTTGTTGCTGTTGTTGTCCTGGTGGTAACTGGGTTCCAGAAGGTTGAAAAAAAGTTCCATAGAATGGATTTTGTTGCTGTGCCATAATAAATCGTTCCCTCCCCTTAAAAATTAAAATGTAGAATAAAACTAACTATATACACCTGGGCAGTCCTCTCCTGATGGTTGGAAAAAGCAGTGCTTTTTAAAACGACCAGTATTTTGTTGATTATACCAAGTTGGTGGACAAGGACCGTCTGGCCTGAAAAACCATAAAGCAAAATTAGCAGGCCAAAATCGTTGACCTTCAATAACACGTCTTGCAAGGGCGATATCTTGTTCGCGTGCACGCTGGTAAAAATACCCCTTTTGTGTCGCTTCAAAACCACCAGGCCTTTGAAATACCATTTGTTGTAGATTACGTATGTTCTTGAAGTCTAAACAATTTCCTCTAACACGATTTACACCTACATTCCCAACCATTAGCATGCCTTGCTGTCCTTCTCCTTCAGCTTCAGCTCGCATAAGTCTTGCTAATAATTTTACATGTTCTTCGTTATAAGAAATTACACCCATTTGTTTCACCTCTCTTCCACCATTTTTACAGAAAGAGGAGTTGGTAAAAACGGTGTAGAACAATTACTAGTTCATACGTATGAGAAAAAGAAGCCAGATATGACAACCAAACAAAGTTTTAAGAAGTGGGATTTTGATGTTATATACATCCATAAGTCATTGCTGCGGAGGATAAAGATTTTTCCTGCTGCTTTCACTTAGTGGCATGGGGTAGGAAGTTCTATGCATAGCTGGATGCTCAATTTCGCCTAAAAGAAAAGGAGTTATGTCAAGTTTTTTATTTGGATTTATATAGAGGGAGAGACATAATAAAAAAGCTAGCAATTTGCTAGCTTTTTTATTATCCAAACACTTTTGACCACATATTTGAGAAGAAGTCACCAATGGATCGTATTGTTAATACGATCCAATTTGCTTTTTCTACTTCTTCTGTTGTTTTTGCAGTGACTTTCATTTTGTTGCTTCCATTTAAGAATCCGTATTGGTCAGTTGACTCTAAAACGAGCGAGCCAACTTTTGTATCTTTTTTTATAGGTGCTACTAATTTTCCATCTTCAGCAAGTGATTTATCTGCTTCAGTGGAAACTTTGTAAGGTGGTTTGCTACCTTTTTTCGTGATTACCGTTATCTCTTTTTCAGGCGTCACAGTTACGTTGTCTTCTTTTCCTTTTACAACAGAAAGTGTATTATTTTTATCTACTTTCAATTTCTGTTTTTCAAAGTTATTAAAACCGTAATCAATTAATTCACGGGATTCCGTAAAGCGTTCATCCATTGATTTTGTCTTAATAATAACGGAGATAAGACGTAAGTCACCGCGTTTTGCTGTAATTGTAAACCCATATCCAGCTGTATCTGAACTTCCCGTTTTTAAACCATCTGTTCCTTCGTAAGCGAAAGCGGCCCCGGGCAACATCCAGTTCCAGTTTTCCATACGGATTGGCTTTGGATGGTTATCTGGGAAGTTTCTAAATCTTTGTTTTGTATCTTCTAGCATTTCTGGATACTTTTTAATAATCGTTTTTGATAGAATACCCATGTCACGAGCTGATAAGGAGTTTTCTCCGTTCGGATCGGTTCCTTCCGGATGCTTTCCTTTTAAATCAGCGTTATTTAATCCAGTAGCATTTACAAATTTATATTTCTTTAACCCTAGTTTTTTTGCATGTTCATTTGCAAGATTTAAGAAGTTCTTTTCACTTCCTGCAAGAAGTTCAGCAAGTGCAATGCTGGATCCATTTGCAGAGAAGATAACAATAGAATGATATAATTCTTTAACTGTATATTGTCGCCCTTTTTCGAAAGGAACATTGGAGAATTCATTATTACGGGAAATTTCATAAGCGTAATCAGAGATATTTACTTTTGTATCCCATGTGATTTTTCCTTCTTTAATAGCCTCTAAAACGGAGTAAACAACAATAAGTTTTGACATACTGGCAATAGCTAGTAATTCATCTGGATTTTGTTCATGTAGTATTTTCCCTGTATCTGCATCAAAAAGAATGGCAGCGGCAGCTTCTATTTGTATTTTTTCTTCTGCAGGGGAGGTTGTTACTCCTGAGGAAGAAAATGACAATAGAAACACTAGTAAAATAGATAAAATTTTCCTCATATAAATTATCACCTTCGCATCGTTATTAGCATATAGCTCGTACCATCTTAGCGTAATTTCGAATATAAGAAGGTTATGATTTAATAGGGAATTTGACAAATTTTTGTCTGTTATTGTTTAAATTTGATGAAAAAAGAGGATTTTTGAAGGTATTTTGTAGGATATTAAGAAAAAGGAACGAATTTCGTTCCTTTTTTGTATTATACATATAAAAATTTAGCTACTTTTTCGCTTGGCAAAATGTTACCAACGAAGAAAGTACCAAATTCACCATAGCGAGCACTTACTTCATCAAAGCGCATTTCATATACAAGTTTTTTGAATTGAAGGATGTCGTCAGCGAATAGTGTTACGCCCCACTCGTAATCATCGAAGCCAACAGAACCAGTAATGACTTGACGAACTTTACCTGCGTATTGACGACCGATTTTTCCGTGGCTGTACATTAGTTTTTTGCGGTCTTCCATCGGAAGCATGTACCAGTTGTCATCTCCTTGACGACGCTTGTCCATTGGATAGAAACAAATGTGTTTTGCTTCTGGTAATTCTGGGTATAAGCGTGCTAAGATTTGTGGATTTTGGTATGGATCTTCGTCAGCTGGCAGGTAGTTACTTAGTTCAACAACAGATACGTAAGAGTATGCAGGAACCATATATTCAGCTAATGTTGTTTTATTTAATTCTGTTTCGATTTCATTTAATTCTTCCATTGTTGGACGTAAAATCATAAACATAATATCAGCTTTTTGCCCAACAACTGTATACATTGCATGGCTACCTTGCTTTGCGGCAGCTACTTTATTCCATTTCTCAATGACGTTTAAAAATTCAAACATCGCTTGTCCGCGTTCGTCACTAGATAATGTTTTCCATGCTGCCCAGTCGATAGAACGTAAATCATGTAAACAATACCAACCATCTAACGTTTTTGCTGCTTCACTCATTCTATTCACCTCAGTTAATGATATTTTACACGTTAACTATAGCATATATAGGTTTAAAGTCACCCATGTAAAGCTCGGGTGCATAAAATTGTCACATTTTAAAATGCTAGAAAGGGGAGTATGTATACATTCATTTTGTTTTCAATTGGCATGGGGCAGGAAAAGCCCCTGACCGCTGCTATGCATGGGCGGATGCTCTTTTTCATCTAAAAAAAGAAAGGTTATATATCTCTTATATCCATAGATAAATGGAAAATTAATAGGGCTGAATTTTATGAAAATATAATCATTTTCATTTTACCTATTTTTTAGGAGCTATAAGTTTAAAATATAGATGAAAAGAAGTATTCTTAAAGGTAGAGTTTTTTAACATTTGTAGGAGGGTTTATTCGTGAGCGATTTATTTACAACAGTAAAAGAAAAAGTTCAAGGAAAAGGCATTTCTATCGTACTTCCTGAAGGAACTGATGAAAGAATTTTAGGCGCTGCAGAGCGTTTAGCAAAAGAAGAGTTAGTAAAACCAATTTTAGTTGGTAATAAAGAAGAGATTAGCGCAAAAGCTGCTAGCATGAACTTAACATTAGCAGGCGTTGATATTTACGATCCAGCTACATATGAAGAAATGGATGCAATGGTAGCATCTTTCGTTGAACGCCGTAAAGGTAAAGCAACAGAAGAAGCTGCTCGTGAAATCTTAAAAGACGAAAACTACTTTGGTACAATGCTTGTATACATGGGCAAAGCACACGGTTTAGTAAGTGGTGCAGCTCACTCTACAGCTGACACAGTTCGTCCAGCACTTCAAATCATTAAAACAAAACCAGGCGTTACAAAAACTTCAGGCGTATTTATCATGGTACGTGAAGATGAGAAGTATGTATTCGCTGATTGCGCAATCAACATTGCACCAAACAGCCAAGATTTAGCTGAAATTGGTATTGAAAGTGCAAAAACTGCCGAGCTATTCGGTATCGATCCACGCGTTGCAATGTTAAGCTTCTCTACAAAAGGTTCTGCGAAATCTCCAGAAACAGAAAAAGTTGTAGAAGCAACTCGCATTGCAAAAGAAATGGCTCCTGAGCTAACATTAGATGGTGAGTTCCAATTTGACGCTGCATTTGTACCATCTGTAGCCGAGAAGAAAGCACCAGGTTCTGTTATTAAAGGTGATGCGAACGTATTCGTATTCCCAAGCTTAGAAGCTGGTAATATCGGTTATAAAATTGCACAACGTTTAGGTAACTTTGAAGCAGTGGGACCAATCTTACAAGGTTTAAACATGCCAGTAAACGATTTATCTCGCGGTTGTAACGAAGAAGAAGTGTACAAGTTAGCTTTAATTACAGCAGCTCAAGCACTATAAAAACGAAAGGCCTCGCTATATAGCGGGGCCTTTGTTATTTCTCAAGACTAAGTGCTTTATTATTACGGTCAATAATACGCTGCAAGTTCATTTCATATAAAGGAACTTCATCCACAGTTAATTGTGATGGTGTTAATTGCGGCGCAAACTGCTGCAGTGTTTTTAATAAACGCATCATTAAATCTTGAACGGTAATTGTTTCACCGAGTAATTCAGATAAAGAAGCCATTGTGCTCGGTACAATTTCAGGATACGTAAATCTTGTTTCTTCACCTTGAATTGCCAAGTTGTAAAAATCACGAACCAGTGCCGCACGTTCGGAGCCGCTACCTGTAGCACATAAGTAAATTTGTACAGCAACCCCTCCGCGAATGCGGCGCTGCGAAATACCTGCGAATTTCTGATTACGAATGCTTAGATCATAGCTACCAGGACAATAAGAGCCAACGATTTCTTTTGCCTCGATATCAACATCGTAATCTTTTAACATTTCTTTAATTAAATGCCACATCGTATCATATCCAAGGTCGATATCAATTCCTTTTTCGTTTTCTTGAAATAGAAGCGATACGTTTAAAACTCCTTCATCAAGTACGACTGCAAGACCGCCTGAATTACGAACAATGACATTGAAATCCTTCTGTTTTAAAAAGGAGATTCCCTCCTGTAAATGAGGAAGACGAGAATCTTGAATACCAAGAACAATTGTATTGTGATGAACCCAAGAGCGCATTGTCGAAGCAGATGTACCATTTCCGATTGTTGTGCACAATGTATCATCCATAGCGAATGATTGAAGTGCGTGGAAGGTCTGACCTAAACTGGACTGATCTACAATGCGCCACTCTGGTTGAGATAAAATGGAACGGGAATTGCTCATATAACTAACCCCTTATTTATAAAATAACAACCTTTATTATAACAAAAAAGAGAGAGGAGAGTTGTGAAAAAGAACCTTACGAGATTGTAATGTTACTGTAAGGAAAGGCGATTGGTAAAAGCCACTATGCTCGTTAAACTAAGAATTGTAATTATAGTTTTAGGAGGAATACAAATGAAAAAAGTAAAATTAGGACTTGTAGCGATTATGTCAGCTGCAGTATTTAGTGGTTGCTCGATTATGGATATGATTGCCCCACAAGCAAACGGCGTGATTATGTATGGTGATGACGCAGCGGTACAGAAAAAAATGGATCAATATAAAGATAAAATGGAATCTCAGCATAAATTTGAAGCAAAATTTGGTACCTTTAATGATCAAAAAGTATTAATTATGAGTAAAACAACAGCAGACAAAATGGTAAAAGAAAAAGTACTGAGAAAAGTAGAGGGAGACGATGTAAAACCAATTACAACACTTCCATCTATTTCTGATGATGCAGGGGTTGTATTTGCGAAAACGGAGCAAAATGATGTAGTGATTGATGGGAAGAAAATGAAGTATGAAGGCAATATAATTATTGGCGATGCACGTAAATACGCAGATATGTATGCAGTTGTAAGCGATGCAGCATATCAAAAAATGAGTCAACCAGTAAAAGTAATTGGATCGGCAGTATTTAAAGAAAATCCGAAAAAAGAGATTTTCCCAGATATAAAGAACGATTCTAAAATAGAAGAAGCTCATATGATTGAGGCGAAATAAAAAGGATGCATTCATCGCATCCTTTTTATTCTGCAATTTTTTCTAAATTGCCGTTTCGATCCATACGGAAAGAAGTTTGCGTAGGCTCTTCATCATCCATTAATGCTAATTTACGAGCGCGGTTCATAATATTCATGAGCGTTTCGTAATCTTCTTGTACTGTATTAGATTGTTGTTCTAGCTTTTCTAATTTCTTTTCTAACTCTTCATTACGAAGTATCTGTGCTTTAATTTCTTGTTTCAATCTCGTATTCTCGTTTTCGAGTGCTGTTACTTTTACGTTTGAAGATCCTACTGTTTGTAAAAAGTAAATCACATCTTGCATTGTTATAGAAGTGCTAGATACAACTGGTTCTGAACGAGGAACAGTTGTGTTTACAACGAGTTCTTCATCATTCGTAATTACCGCTGAAGCTGGTGGCGTATAAAGGAGGCGTTTTTTTGCCTGTTCGCCGCTAGCGGCACGCATTTTATCTTTTCGATGTCTTTTTGCTAGCTGTAAGGCTTGTTCGTAGCTATAACGAACAACAGCATTCCAGCGAAATCCACAAGCAGCTGAGGTACGGTTTAATTGATCGCCAACCTCTTCAAATGCATTTAATTGTGTACTTCCTTCTCGAACATGACGTAGTACGGTTTCTGCAAGTAATAAATCGTCCTCGTCTGTCCAAGCATCTTGTCTTACTTTCATAGATTCAACTCCCTTTCTTTTTATGAACTTCCTATTTTTATAATGGGCAAAAGAAAGGGCTTTTATACAAAGCTTTTAAAAATATGGTAGATTTTGATGGAAGTAAGAAATTGGTGCACGAATGAAGAGAGTTTATAAAGGGAAAAATGAAGAGGGAAAGTGAGGTTTTCTATCGCGTAGGAATCATAGAGGGGAACTTGCATCAAGCCCCAAAGAGCGGTAAAATACCATTTAGTGTTTATTGTTAAATGTACTTGTGAAAAGTTAAAAATAGAGGAAGTGTTGTATAGAATGGGAAACGAATTTCGTGTGTGTGATGATTGCCAGGCGACGAACATTAAGACCTTGATACCAAAGCTCAAAAAAGTAGATTCATGTGCAAATATTGAAGTTGGATGTCAATCTTATTGTGGACCAGGTCGTAAAAAATCATTCGCTTTTGTGAATAATCGTCCGGTTGCAGCGCCAAACGAAGATGAACTGATTAAGAAAATTGAAGCGAAACTAAATAAGTAAGAAGAGTGAATAATTTACTCTTCTTTTTTTATTGCTGAAATTTAAAATTATTTTTAGATACTGATATACAGTAAACATGTACCAATGGATAAACGTCATATTATGATATTGGTTTCATATCAATTACATTAGTTTGATATTGCAAAATAATGGTTGACAGCCTTTTATACCGGTAGGTAGAATAGAATTGTGATTCTGAGAATCATTATCAAAAAAGGTGGACACACCTAGTTTTCTTTTGCTGTTTCTTGAGAATAAATCTCATTTTATTAAATATATGTTGTTGGTTAGGATGGTTGAGGGATGGAAGCAAGCGCGAGGAATATTGAACAACAGGAAGTAAATGTGAAAGAGATTAAGAGTAGACCGCTCATTGCTTCTATTATTTTAATAGCGGGAACAATTTTGTTAGCTTTAAGTATGGCAACTTCAATCTCATTTGGTGCAGCGGATATTAGTTTACAGACTGTATGGCAAGCTATCTTTCAGTTTGATGGTTCTTTGACGCATCATAATGTGATTTGGGAGCTGCGCATGCCTAGGGCAATTGGCGGAGTTGTTGCTGGTGCCTTTCTAGCGGTATCCGGTGCAATTATGCAAGGGATGACGCGGAATCCACTTGCATCTCCATCATTAATGGGGATTACTGATGGAGCGGTATTTGGGATTGCAATTATGTATGCGTTTTTCCCAAATTCACCGTATTTAATGTTTGTTATCGCTTCTTTTATTGGAGCAGCATTTGGTGCAAGTATTGTATACGGAATTGGGGCATCTTCACCGGGCGGATTAACACCTGTTAAATTAGCGTTAGCTGGAGCGGCAATTAGCGCCCTACTCGGGGCTATTTCATCTGGTATCGCACTCTATTTCAATCTTGCACAAGAGGTGAGCATGTGGAATGCAGGCGGCGTTGCTGGTGTGAAATGGCAGAGTATTGATATGCTCCTGCCCATTGGACTTGTTTGTCTTGTTATAGCGATTATGATGTCGAGATACATTACAATTTTAAGTTTTGGTGAAGAAATTGCAATTGGTCTTGGTCAAAATACAACATTAATTAAATTTATCGGAACTATACTTGTGCTTGTGTTAACAGGTTCAGCAGTATCTATGGCAGGTTCCGTTGGGTTTGTTGGGCTTGTCATCCCGCATATGACACGTTTTCTTGTCGGTTCAGATTATAGATGGGTAATTCCATGTTCTGCTGTATTAGGTGGATTGTTAATTGAATGTGCGGATATGCTATCACGAATTATTAATCCGCCGTTTGAAACACCAATTGGAGCAATTACAGCACTAATTGGCGTTCCATTCTTCCTCTACTTAGCACGTAATGAAGGGAGAGGGAAAATGTGAAGACAACCGTCTTAACAAAAAAGAACGTTTCAATCGTAACAATTTTAGCTTGTTTAATTGTTTCAGTATTTCTTATTAGCTTAAATACAGGAACATTTAAAATTCCACCAATGGACGTATTAAAATCATTGGTTGGATTAGGAGCAGAAGATCAGTCAGTTATTTTATTTGAATTTCGTATGCCACGTATGGTAATTGCTATATTAGTGGGTTCAGCATTAGCAATGTCCGGTGCAATTATGCAAGGATTATCACGAAATCCGCTTGCTGATCCTGGAATTATCGGTATTAATGCCGGTGCAGGATTAACTGTTGTTATTTTCGTATACTTCTTTTTTGGAAAAGTAGGAACTGGTACTCTTCTGTCCGTATTCATTCTTCCATTCTTTGCATTAGTCGGTGCAATACTAGCAGCAGTCATTATTTATGTATTGGCATGGAAGGACGGCGTTTCATCAACTCGTTTAATACTTGTTGGTATCGCAGTCGCAGCAGGGTTTGGTGCTGTTAGTTTAATTTTTTCAATGAAAATGACATCGAATGATTTCCGCTTTGCAACGATTTGGTTAGCGGGAAGTTTATGGGGAACAGACTGGAAATTCGTATTAAGCGTACTTCCGTGGATGCTTATCTTTTTACCAATTGCGATTCGTAAAGCACATGTGCTAAATGTAATGAATTTAGGAGATGCTGCGGCAGTTGGACTTGGTGTAAACGTAGAGAAAGAAAGACGAAAATTATTATTTATTGCTGTTTGTTTAGCGGGAGCGTCTGTTGCAGTCGCTGGTGGAATTGGCTTTATTGGTTTAATGGCACCGCATTTGGCGAGGCGACTTGTCGGCGGGAAACATCAAATTATGTTGCCGACAGCAGCATTAATTGGAACATTCCTTCTACTATTTGCAGATTTGATTTCAAGAAGTGTACTAACGACATCTGAAATACCGGTCGGTCTTGTTATTTCTGTAATTGGTGCACCGTATTTCATTTATTTACTTATGAGGACAAAATAAAGGGAGGCTTTTTTTATGGCAACTTTAGCGGTTGATTCGGTATCTGTTGGCTATAATGAAGGGTTAATTATCGATGGATTGTCAGTGGAAATTCCAGAAGGGAAAATTACAACAATTATTGGACCGAATGGATGCGGGAAATCCACATTGTTAAAAACAGCTTCTCGTATTTTAAAAGCAAAACGAGGTACTGTATATCTTGATGGAAAAGCAATTGAGAAGCAGCCGACAAAAGAAATCGCAAAGAAAATGGCGATTTTACCACAAACTGCAGAAGTGCCGACAGGTCTTACTGTGTTTGAACTTGTTTCATATGGACGTTTCCCCCACCAAAAGGGATTTGGGACGCTGAAAGAAGAAGATTACCGTTATATTCACTGGGCGCTTGAAGTAACAGGGATGACAGAGTTTGCGAACCGTCCAGCAGAAGCTTTATCAGGTGGTCAACGCCAACGTGTATGGATTGCAATGGCTCTTGCGCAAGGAACGGATTTACTTGTATTAGATGAACCAACGACATACTTAGATATGGCCCATCAACTGGAAGTATTAAATTTATTGAAAAAGTTAAATCAAGAAGAAGGCCGCACAATCGTTATGGTTATTCATGATTTAAATCATGCTTCTCGTTTTTCAGATCATATGATTGCGTTAAGAGCGGGTAAGTTAATGAAGCAAGGAACACCAGATGAAGTTATGACGTGCGAAACGCTTCGCAATGTATTTGAAATTGAAGCGCAAATTGTTCCATGTCCTGTAAACTGTAAACCGATTTGCTTAACTTATGATTTAACAATGATAAATAAACAAGTACGTAAGCAAGCATAAGAGAAATCCTCTTCCTATCCGTATTTAGATAGGAGGGGGATTCTAATGGACGTTGAGCTCCTCATTTAGCATGGGAAGTTGAACGCCCGTTAGAACGGGTTACATACAACGATTAATAAATATATATTAATGCAATGTTGTTTGTGGTTTCTTATAGTTATATACAACTTATAAGAGAAATACATCCAGAGGGAGTGGAAATATGAAGAAGTTTAAAGTAGCATTACTAGCAATGGTATTAGTTGTTACTTCTGTACTATTTGCAGCTTGTTCTTCTGACAAGAAAGAAGAAAAGAAAGCAGACGCAAAAGCGGAAGAGCGCACTGTACAACATGCAAAAGGTGAAATTAAAATCCCTGCAAATCCAAAGAAAATTGCTGACCTTAGTGGTTCAACAGAAGAATTATTAATCTTTGGAATGAAACCAATCATTACTGCAAATACGTCTCAAGAAAAAATTGATGCACATATTGCAAATAAATTAAAAGATGTAAAACCAGTTGGCTCTGCTTGGGGCGACAAAATTAACATCGAAGCAGTAGCTGCTGCAAAACCAGATTTAATTCTTGTGAACAATCGTCAAGAAAAAATCTATGATCAATTATCTAAAATTGCACCAACTGTTATGTTAAAAACTCCATTAGATCAATGGCGTCCAAAGTTTGAAGAGTTAGGTAAAATCTTCGATAAAGAAAAAGAAACAACTGCATGGTTCAAGAAATATGATGAAAAAGCAAGCAAGTTACACGATAAAATCGTGGCAAAAACTGGCGATGCGAAATTCATGAAAATGGCTGCATATCCAAATGCATTCCGTGTATACGGTGACTACGGTTACGGTAGCGTAATCTTCAAAGATTTAAAATTACCAGCAGTTCCAGGTACACCAATGGATAAACCATTAGTACAAGTACAAAAAGAAGCATTAATCGATTACAACCCAGATTACTTATTCGTATTTACAACTGGTGACGGTTCTCAGCGCTTAAAAGAATTCCAAGAAGAAACAATTTGGAAAAACATGAACGCTGTTAAGAACAACCACGTATTTACAATTAAGAGCGAAGATCTAAATAAAGGATACTTCCCACTTGGTAAAGAAATGATCTTAGACGAAATTGCTGAGTTCGTTTTAGGAAAATAGTAAACAAAGAAAATCACTTTCGCCTTGGCGAAGGTGATTTTCTTTGTATATAGGGGAATTTTATGCATTTCTATAGTCTTTCGTTTCTTTCTGTTTCCTATTTCGTTTATAATATAAAGTAAGAATGCAGTAAGGAAGGAGGGTGTCGATATGGTATATTTAAACGACAAACTCAGCGAAACAAAAGTGTTTAAAGACCCAGTACATAAATATGTACACGTGCGTGATCGTGTCATTTGGGATTTAATCGGAACGAAGGAATTTCAACGTTTGCGCCGTATTAAGCAGCTTGGAACGACATTTTTTACATTTCATGGTGCGGAACATAGTCGCTTTACTCATTCATTAGGTGTATATGAGATTATTCGTCGTATGATTGATGATGTGTTTGATGGCAGACCAAATTGGAATGCAGAAGATAGATTATTATGTTTATGTGCAGCGCTCTTGCATGATGTTGGACATGGTCCGTTCTCACATTCCTTTGAAAAAGTTTTTTCATTAGATCATGAGAAGTTCACGCAGAAAATTATTGTCGGTGATACGGAAATCAATGATGTACTTAGCCGTGTAGACCGAGAATTTCCACAAAAAGTAGCAGATGTGATTGCGAAAACGTCTGATAATAAATTAGCGATTAGTATGATCTCTAGTCAAATTGATGCAGATCGTATGGATTATTTATTAAGAGATGCTTATTTTACTGGTGTAAAGTATGGGAACTTTGATATGGAGCGTATACTCCGTGTGATGCGCCCGTATGGAGATCAAGTCGTGATTAAAAATAGCGGTATGCACGCTGTTGAGCATTATATTATGAGCCGCTATCAAATGTACTGGCAGGTATATTTCCATCCGGTAACGCGCAGTGCAGAAGTGATTTTAACAAAGATTTTACACCGTGCCAAAACATTGCATGAGCAGTATTATACATTTAAGTATCATCCGGTTCATTTCTATTCTTTATTTGAAGAAGAAGTAACAGTAGAGGATTATTTAAAACTAGATGAGAATGTAATGTATTATTATTTCCAGGTATGGCAAGATGAAGATGACCAAATTCTAAGTGATTTATGTCGTCGTTTTATGAACCGAAATCTCTTTAAATATGTAGAATTTACAGAGAAGCACGGTTTAGATAATTGGATGGAATTAAGTAGTTTATTTAAAAAGATTGGACTTGATCCAGAGTACTATTTAGTTGTGGATTCAACATCGGATTTACCGTATGACTTTTATCGTGCTGGAGAAGAAGAAGAGCGGCTTCCAATCTTACTTCTTATGCCAAACGGAGATCTCAGGGAGCTTTCACGTGAATCTGATATCGTAGAAGCGATTACTGGTAAGAAGAGAACAGATCAAAAACTCTTCTATCCGCATGATTTAATCTATGAAAACGGAAGAAAAGGAAAATATAAAGAGAAAATTATTGAGTTATTAGAAGGGAAAAAATAAGAAGCAGCCTCAGGACTGCTTCTTATTAAAGAAACTTGAGATTATTTGTCGCTTAAGCGTTTTCCGCCAACTGCGTAATGATTTTTAGACATTTCTTCGATGAAAACAACGATGTTTTCTTCTGGAGCACCAGTTGTTTCGCTTACTGCTGCAGTTACTTTCTCAGCAAGAGCTTTCTTTTGTTCTTCTGTGCGTCCTTCTAGCATTTTCACTGTTACGTATGGCATGTACAATCGCTCCTTTTATGTAAGTTACAATCTTATTATAACGGATTCTAGAGAAGAACAATCGGAAAAACAAATATTTTCTTTTTTCGACATAATGAAGAGGAGATGAAGTATGGAGAATTTTTTTGTATATCCACTGCACCAAATACCGTTGGTCGCAATGGCTATTGTTATTGCATTGTCTGTGCATGAATTTGCACATGCATATGTTGCATATAAGTTTGGAGACGATACTGCGAAAAGGCAGGGGCGTTTAACGTTATCACCAATGTCTCATTTAGATCCGATTGGTATGATTGCTATATTAATCATTGGATTTGGTTGGGCGCGCCCAGTTCCTGTTAATCCGTATAATTTTAAAAAGCCACGTCTTGCTGGCGTACTTGTTTCGATTGCAGGGCCAATTAGTAACCTCATTTTGAGTGCGATCGGGTTAATGATTTGGTATAGCATGATAAGATTTGGATTGTTAGATGCCATTCCATTTGCAGTGGCAGATACATTACGACAATTCTTTCAAATTTTTATTACTCTTAATATCGTTTTACTTGTTTTCAATTTATTACCGATTCCGCCGCTTGACGGATATCGCGTGATTGAAGATTTAGCACCAGCAAATATTCGTGCGAAAATGACGCAATATGAGAAATATGGAGCAATTGCTTTATTGATTCTTGTTATTACACCGCTTGATCGTTATACAATTCAACCAATCTTCCAAGTGGTTATTCCATATGTATTAGGTATTTTGCACAGCATTATTGCACCTATATTTGGGATTATGTAATAAATGAGTGAGGAGGACTTACATATGACAGAGAAAAAGAAAAAAATTGGTTTTAATATCGTGAAGAATGATTCAACAGATGGCCATGGTGGCTTTGGTGTTGGAGCACTAAGTTTAGAAAATATTTCACCTGTTTTCGTAGATGTAATTGAGCAAACAGCATTCGTTGATATTGGGGCGATGCATGCACGTAGTACTGTTGAAAAGGGAATTAAATTTTTAACGAATAAAGACGAAGTTCCAAATGGAAAGCCGTATTGGCTCGTATGGGTAACGATTGAGAGAACAGCAAAAGGTGCTTATTATGCAGGCGTAACAGCTTGTGAAATGACAGTTGACCGTGAAATTCGCCGTGGTTATAAATCACTTCCGGAGCATGTAAATAAGATGGATAAATCATTAAAACGTCACATCATGGTTGACCATATGGATGAATCATCTAAAAAAGTGCTTGGAACATTCTTGAAAGAGCATAATGAAGCAATTTGGAATGAATCTAGTGAAGAATTGCGTCAAGCATTATTAGGAGAATAATTTTAAGGCTACCAGGAGAAATTCTGGTAGCCTTTGTTTTATTATTTTATGTCGTATATTGTGGAATCACCGATATGTTGGATTACCATGGAAAATACTTTTTCCACCAGCCTTCTTTTTTCTTTTCTTTGCTAGCCTTCTCGAATTCTTCTTTGTCATCCACATGATCTATGCAGTATTCGGTTGGTTCTGTTCCTTTTGTAAAATACATTTTTACAGAGACAGGACAGCTTTTCGTTGCGATTTTCCCATTTTCGGGATTGATATTTACAGCAACAACGTCACTTGGTTGTTTGAAATCCTTTTTAGGTTGACCGTCTAGTCCTTTTTCCATCGTAATGGCCCAAATTTTCTTGGCGTATCCTTGCTCAGCCGGATTGGAAATAGATTTCGGCCTGTCGTATCCTACCCAAACACCAGTTACAATTTGTGGTGTGAAACCAATCATCCAGCTATCTGTTTCTGTGGAACCAGACTTTCCTGCATACGTGCGTGATAGTTTTGGAAGAAGAGAATGTCCTGTAACAGATGCATAACCACTTAACTTGTCATTGAACATTCCTGTCATCATCTCTTCCATTACAAACGTATTGTTTTTATCGAGAACTTGTTTACTTTGTAGATGCGCATCATATAAAATGTTTCCTTCGTTATCGACAACGCGACGGATAAAGGTTGGTTTTACTTGTTTTCCTCCGTTTGCAAACATACTGTACGCTCCTACCATTTCAATTGGTTTGACAGGAGAAGTACCAAGGGCAAGGGAGGGTACGTCTTTTAATGAACTTGTAATACCGAATTGTTTTGCAGTTTTAGCAAGAGAATCTTCGCCTAAAAATAAATGTGTTTTCACAGCATATACGTTATCTGATACTGCAAGAGCTTGCGCCATCGTTACAAAATCATCGGCATAATAGTCTTTATAATTTTTCGGTTTATACTTAGAAACACCATCGCCTAATGTAAACACTGTATACTCACTTTTTAAGCGTGTCGCTGGTGTAAATCCTTTTTCGAGTGCGGCGTAATATAAAAACGGTTTAAAGGTGGACCCTGGCTGGCGAGCTGCTTGAATCGCTCTGTTAAATTGGCTCTCTTTATAATCTTTTCCACCAACAAGAGCTGCTACTTCCCCTGTTTTTGGGTTCATTGAGACAAGAGCGGTTTGTATACTAGTTGTTTCTGGAATCGTATCTTTTACAGCTTGCTCAGCTATTGTTTGTAGTTTTTGATCTAGTGTTGTATAGATACGGAGTCCACCGCGCTGCAGAGTTTGCTCATCGAGTCCAATGTCATGGAGGAGAGATGATTGTACAGCATCCTGAAAATAAGGTGCAATTTCTGTGACCTTTTTTGTTTCTAACGAAGCAAACGCAAGCTTTTCTTTTTTAGCAGAGGATGCTTGATTTTTTGTAATATATCCTTGCTCTACCATTTCATCTAAAATAATGGATTGTCTTGTTTTTGCCCGTTCTTCTTTTACATAGGGAGAGTATACGCTAGGGCCTTTTGGAATGCCGGCTAACATACTTGCCTCTGCTAATGTTAAGTCACTAGCGGATTTATTAAAGTAAAGACGGGAGGCAGCTTCAATACCATAAGCGCCGTGTCCATAATAAATCGTATTTAAATATCCTTCTAAAATATGATTCTTATTGTAGTTGACTTCAAGACGAATCGTATATATTGCTTCTAAAGCTTTTCGCTTCCAAGTTTTATCATGGTCCAAATATAGATTGCGGGCATACTGCTGTGTAATGGTACTAGCACCTTGAACCTTTGCCATTGCTTTTATATCTGCAACGATTGCGCCGGCAATTCGTTTCATATCGAAGCCATGATGATTATAAAAGCGTTGGTCTTCAATAGAGAGTGTCGCTTCTCTTACATAGGGAGAAATTTGGTCGAGTGACACATTATAACGATTCTGCATTCCATTACTTTGTCCCATTACAGTATCATCGTTAGCATAAAAGGTACTTGTCTGCGGAACAGCAATGGGAGGTGGTCCCATAATCTTTGCAGCAATAATGATAATAAAAAAAGAAAAAACGAAAAAAAGAACGCATGAAAAAAGTGCGGTGAAGAAAAGACGTTTATATTTTTTAAGTTTTGGATTTATAGTTTGATCCATCTTTTTCATCCCCTCATCATATACTTTTATCCCGCTATTCGAGGGCAGTCCCCCCACCTCAAACTTTAGCAAAGGCAAAGAAGTAAGGTGGAGGGATAAACTGTCCGTAACAGCCCGATTGGTGAAGGCTAATAATTCAGTGAGGATGAGGATCTCCCACTGATTAAAGTTTCACTTTAATAGTATTGAGGGTTTTTTCGTATTTTAAACACAAAATGAAAAAGAGCCCTTTCAATTAAGAAAGGAGCTCAAAAGCGCGCATCGGCCAATCTGTAATAATAACATCTACGCCGTAATCAATCATAGTTTGTAAATCTTTATATTCATTGATTGTATAGGGCCGGAATACATATCCTTGCTGCTGCGCAGTTTGGACAAATTCTTTTGTTAATAGCTGAAAATTAGGGTGTAATCCGGTTGCTTCTCTTTTCTTTGCTTCAGCAATTGGATCAGCAATTGGTTCATCATATAAGATAGCTCTCGGAATTTCAGGAGCAAGTTCTGCAAGCAAAGAAACAGAATCATGGTTAAACGATGAGAATATAATTTGGTTTGAAAGGTGATACTCCCGAACAAGATCAACAACTTTCTCTTCGATACCTGGATAGTGGATTACGTCTGTTTTTAATTCAATATTAAGTTGTAAATTTGTCGTAGATAACCAAATGAATACTTCGCGTAATGTTGGAATTTTCGCTTCGTGAAAGGAAGGTTCTTTATAACTGCCTGCATCAAGAGCTTGTAATTCCGCTACTGTTTTCTCAGAAACAAGTCCAATCCCATTTGTCGTACGATCAACAGTTTCATCGTGAATTACAACGAGCTCCCCATCTTTTGAAAGGTGAACATCAAGTTCAATGCCATGAGCACCAACACGTTCTGCTTCTTGAAAAGCGATCATTGTATTTTCTGGATGTGTACTTTTCACTCCGCGATGGGCAAAAATAAGTGTTTTCTTCATTTGAAAAATCTCCTTATGAGTTCATTTCTTTCATTATGAAACTGTAGCAAAAAAAATACAATCTATATGCCAAACATTTACAAAAGTATAACAGTTGCATAAAAGTTAACGTTAACGTAAAATGTAATAATGTGATGGAAGGAGGAATATACATGTATAAGATTGATGAAGTAACAAAGCAAGTTGGATTAACAAAACGTACACTTCGTTATTATGAGGAAATTGGCTTAATTCATCCGCCGGAGCGCAGTGAAGGAAATATTCGTCTTTATACGGATGAAGATATTGCTCGTATTAAAAAGATTGTAGAAGCGAAAGAAGTATTAGGAATCACACTTCAAGAAATGCATCATTTCTTATCATTAAAAGAGCGTATGGAGCAAAGACGAAATAGCGAAAATCCACGTGATCGTGCAGTGATTCAAGAAATTAAGGATATGCTTGAGAACCAAGTACAAACGTTAGATACAAAAATGAAACAAATGGAGCGCGTGAAAGCAGAATTAGAGAATAGTTTAGAGCGCGCAATTAGATTCTTGGAGGAAACAAAAGGAGAGTAATAAATATGGAGAGCAAACAAAAATTAGGGAGATTGATTACAGTACTGGCTACTTTCCTTGCCTTTTCAGGCATCGGAGTAGTCGATCCTATTTTGCCAATTATTGCTGAGAAAATTGGTGCCACACATTGGCAAGTGGAAATGTTATTTACAGCATATATTTTAACGATGGCAATTATGATGTTGCCCGCTGGTTTATTTGCAGCGCGGTTTGGCGATAAGAGAATGATGACAATTGGTTTATCGATTGTAACTGTATTTGCTTTTATATGCGGTATATCACAAACGATTGCACAGTTATCTCTTTTCCGCGCTGGCTGGGGGTTAGGAAATGCGATGTTTTTCGCAACAGCGATGACATTATTAATCGCTCTTAGTAAAGAAGTACATGAAGCGGTAGGTTTATATGAAGCGGCGATTGGTTTAGGGATGGCAGGTGGTCCGTTATTAGGTGGACTACTAGGCGGACATTCTTGGCGATACCCATTTTTTGCGACAAGTCTTTTAATTTTATTAGCATTTATTCTTGTTTTCTTTTTTGTAAAAGAACCGGAGCGCAAAGTAAAGCGCAAGGCAGCTGGGGTAGGGGAATTACTTAACCTGATTAAATATAAACCGTTTATGCAAGGTGCCATTTCAGGCATGTTATATTATTATGGATTTTTTGTTGTATTAGCATATTCACCACTCATTATGCATTTATCGGCAATTCAGCTCGGTTTCGTATTTTGCGGCTGGGGACTTGCGCTAGCATATGGATCTGCAATATTAGCGCATAAATTAGAAGGGAAATATGAGCCAAAAGCATTGTTAAGATTTAGCCTATTTGTATTTGCGATTCTGTTACTTGCATTATTCTTTGTGAAAGTAATGTGGTTACAAATTGTTCTTATCGTCTTATCTGGATTAGCATCTGGATTAAATAACGCTTTATATACAAGCTATGTCATGGATATTTCACCTTATGAAAGATCTATTACATCAGGTGTATACAATTTTGTCCGTTGGCTTGGCGGAGCAATTGCACCAATTTTATCGGGAATTATCGGTCATGCGATTTCACCACAAAGTCCATTTTTAGTTGGAGGAATCGTTGTATTAGTTGGTTGTGTCACGATTTTGATTCCTGTTCGAGAAAATTCCAAATTAGAAGCAGAAACCCTCTCATAAGACGAATTGAAGAAACTTGGTGCGGGGTGATCGTGGGCTTTTTTGGGGTAGGTGGTTTTGGTGAATGAAATTTTATCGGCGATTTTTCAAATATATCGACGCAAATTTAAATATATCAGCGATTCGACAAAGGATATCGACCATTCGGCAAGTAACGACAAGCAGAAACCCTTTCATAAGAAAGGGTTTTCTTTATTGCTAAATATAGTGTTATTGTAATTTACGAACGAAAATAATTTTACCAAAATATATTTTCGGTATTTTTGTACTTTTAACTATACATTTTGTATGTTTTGTTTTATTTTTGTTAGGGGACATTAATGATGTCCCTATTATAAATTTGCAGCGAAAGGCGTGATTGTACGATGGAACTATGGTTCACTGAAAAACAAACAAAACATTTTGGAATTACGGCGCGTATTAACCGCACATTACATACGGAGCAAACAGAATTTCAAAAACTTGATATGGTTGAAACTGAAGAATTCGGAAACATGCTTATTTTAGATGGCATGGTTATGACAACAGAAAAGGACGAATTCGTTTATCATGAAATGGTAGCACACGTACCTTTATTTACACACCCAAATCCTGAAAACGTATTAGTTGTTGGCGGTGGTGATGGTGGTGTAATCCGTGAAGTGTTAAAACACCCAAGCGTAAAGAAAGCAACACTTGTTGAAATCGATGGAAAAGTAATCGAGTATTCTAAACAGTACTTACCATCAATTGCAGGTGCATTAGATAACGAGCGCGTTGAAGTAAAAGTAGGAGACGGTTTCCTACACATCGCAGAAAGTGAAAATGAGTACGATGTAATTATGGTTGACTCTACTGAGCCAGTAGGACCAGCAGTAAACTTATTTACAAAAGGATTCTACGCTGGAATCTCTAAAGCGTTAAAAGCAGACGGTATCTTCGTTGCGCAAACGGACAACCCTTGGTTTACACCAGAATTAATTTCAACTGTGTTTAAAGACGTAAAAGAAATCTTCCCAATTACACGTCTATACACAGCGAATATTCCAACATACCCAAGTGGAATGTGGACATTCACAATTGGATCTAAAGAACACGATCCATTAAAAGTAAGCGAAGAGCGTTTCCACGAAATTGAAACGAAATATTACACGAAAGAACTGCACAAAGCAGCATTCGTATTACCTAAGTTTGTTGGAGACTTAATTAAATAGAAAAGCGGAAGCCACCGAGCATTCTAGCCGCTGCAGCTAGACAAAAGAAAAGCGGAAGTGGCTGGATAATAGATGAAAGTGTAAGTAGCTCATTTAAGGTGCACGTCCACAAGATTTGAGCATGCTAGCTACTTACACTTCTATAAATAAAATAATCTTCTCATCGTTAAAAGAAGATTGAGGTAAATCGAGAAAGAGGAGTATAACGCTCCAAATTTGAGAAATAATGAAAGGTTGGGATACCTTAAGTTCCACATAAGGAGGAAAAGAATATGCGTTTTGATGAAGCTTATTCAGGTAAAGTATTTATTAAAAGTCATCCGAGTTTTGAAGAGTCAGAGGCTGTTATTTACGGGATGCCAATGGATTGGACAGTAAGCTACCGTCCAGGTTCTCGTTTTGGCCCTGCACGTATTCGTGAAGTATCACTTGGACTAGAAGAATATAGTCCATATTTAGATCGTGAACTAGAAGAAGTAAAATATTTTGATGCTGGCGATATTCCGTTACCATTCGGAAATCCACAGCGTAGCATAGACATGATTGAAGAATATGTAACAAAACTATTAGATGCCGGTAAGTTTCCACTAGGTCTTGGTGGTGAGCACCTAGTGTCTTGGCCAGTTTTTAAGGCAATGGCAAAAAAATATCCGGACTTAGCAATCATTCATATGGATGCTCATACTGATTTACGTGAGTCATATGAAGGGGAGCCTTTATCCCATGCTACGCCAATTCGTAAAGTGTGTGATTTGATTGGTCCGGAAAACGTATATTCTTTCGGAATTCGTTCTGGTATGAAAGAAGAATTCGAATGGGTAAAAGAAGTGGGCATGAACTTATATAAATTTGAAGTGTTAGAGCCATTAAAAGAAGTATTGCCAAAACTTGCAGGACGCCCAGTCTATGTCACAATTGACATCGACGTATTAGATCCAGCACATGCTCCTGGAACAGGAACATTAGAAGCTGGTGGTATCACATCTAAAGAACTATTAGATTCCATCGTTGCAATTGCAAATTCAAATATAAAAGTAGTCGGAGCAGACTTAGTAGAAGTAGCTCCAGTCTATGATCATAGTGACCAAACACCAATCGCAGCAAGCAAATTCGTGCGGGAAATGCTTCTTGGTTGGGTGAAGTAAAAGCGGAGGCAGCTTGCTCAGAATCGCAGGTCATTGGAGCACTCGACCGAGAAGCGGCTTACAGCACCGATATATCGGCACTTTTGCAAGATTCGATAGTATAAGAAAAAAGGAGCGAGTTTCCATCCTATGGAACTCGCTCCTTTTGCTTATGCAACTTTTTCTTCCGGAGTAATTCCGCGAATTTCATCAGCGGTACGAATTGGGTACTTACGGAAAATAATTGTTCCGATATAACCAATAATTGTGGTAACAATTCCACATAATATAGCTGCAATTGTTACTTTCATTACATCGTTGAATCCGAATAGAACAAGGAGTCCTGGAATTGGTGATGCCGTACCAGGTGCGTTATTCACAAGTTGGAATAAGGATGTAATAATGCCAGCAAGTGCACCGCCAACAAAGTTTGTCGCATAGATTGGAATTGGGTTCGCTGCGACAATGTCAGCTTGTGTTAATGGTTCAATTGCTACAGCAATTGTATCTTTCTTTGAACAAATCTTTAAACGTTTAAAGAAAATAAAGTTCATTGGAGCAGAGGCTGCTACTGCAAGACTACCGATAGCCATTGGTAGGCCTGTTAAACCGAGCATAGCAGTTAGAGCCATGGAGCTTAATGGAGATGTAGAGATAACTGTGATGAGCCCGCCAAGCATAATCCCCATAATAACCGGGCTTTCTGTAGTTGCAATTGAAATAATAGAACCGATTTTTCCAAGTGTTGCATTCACAACTGGATCCATAAGCATAGCCATTCCGCGTGAAAGTGGTGCAGCGATGAACAAGATTGCTAAAAACTCCACGCCAGCTGGCAATTTTTTTTCAAGAAATTTCACGACAAAGGCGCAAACATATCCAGCGAAAAAGCCTGGCAAAATACCAAATCCACTTGTGGCAATACCAATTAAAACAGCATATACAGGAGATACACCTATTGCGAGTGCCACTAAAATTGCAGCTGCGACACCGCTCATGCCACCAGAGGCTTGTCCAACCGATTGCAGAAAGTCATTATGAAACATTTCTCCACCAATATAACGGTGAAATGCCTCAATAAGAAAACTCGCAATTGCAGCGTTGGCCAGAGCACCCATTGCTTTCATTCCGTAAGGAGCACGGTAGCTAAACAGTGTGAAAAGAAAAAGTACAACAAGTAGTAGTGCTAAACCTTGCAAGATAGCCATTTGATAACTGTCTCCTTTTTGATATTTATTATAAAAATTTGTATTATTCAATAATAATACAAAAGTTGCTTAAACGGAAAATTTTTTTGTTAGGAAAATACTACAAACGTTTTTTCTTACAATAGTGTAAGGGAAGTGTAATACATTTCAATAGAGAATAGCATGCCCTTTTCTGTATAATTACAAATATGATTACGTGAATATGAAGCGAAATGTATATAGGAGGTACATGCATGAAATTGGTGATAAAGGTTTTAGCCGTTTTTGCCATTCTTTTAGGTGGTACGGCATATTATTTACAAACAAAAACAGAAGGTGTTCAGGCATTTGTCGATAACTTCTTTTCAAATAAAGAAATACAAGATTATTATGCGGTTATAAATAAAGGTGAGAGAATAGATGATGAATATTTATATACGTTAAAAGGTTACACAGAAAATGGAGAGAAGCAAACGATTAAAAAGATGGTGAATCGTCAATTGCACTCTGGTGCTTTTATAAAGATTTATGCGAAGGGAATGCAAGGAAAAGGATGGGCTGAGATTTCAAAAGAAGAAATTCCAGAAAAAGCTTTAAAACAGTTGCGGAAAGTATAAAAGGAGCGAGGTGTTCGCTCCTTTTTAATGCGTTAAAAGTGCAATCGATGTGTTTATTTTGTCAGAAACAATTTTTACAAGCCCTCCAATTGGAAATGTGAATATTGGAGTTGTATGGCCAAAGTTAGCATTTGCAATGACAGGAATGTGGGAAAGCTCTTGTTTTGAGTAAATCATTTCTTGTATATCTTCTATAACAGCTTCAGACGCTTTTTGAAGTTTTCCAATGACAATACCTTTTACATATTCAAATTCAGGTTGTTGCATAAGGGAGTGTAAGTAACGATCGAATGTCTGCACAGTTGCGTTTCCCGTTAAAGCATCCTCTTCTAAAAATAATATTTTATCTCGTAAGCTCGGCATATATGCTGTGCCTTGTAGTAAATTAAAGGTACTCATATTACCGCCAACAATTTTGCCAACAGCTTCCCCTTTATGTAAGGAAATATAGCCTTCATTTTGGAAGAAAGTTCGATTTTCTTGGTCCATATACCAAGAATCATCGCTCCATGTTTTAGCAGGTTGTATTTCTATTGGCTCTTCAGAAGTCATGCATTTTAAAAAGTACTCTATTGTATAATCAAGCCCTTTCTCCATTCCGAATGAAGAGAAATGAGGACCGGAATATGTAATTAGACCAGTCTTCGCATAAATTGCATTGCTTAGAGATGTAATATCAGAATAACCACAGAGAATTTTAGGGTTGTTGCGAATTAAGTCATAATTGATATGGTTTAGGAGACAATTGGAATTATATCCTCCAAGTGTTGTTAAGATTGCTTTCACCCTTGGGTCAGCAAAGGCTTCGTGCAGATCATGAATACGAGAAGAAACAGAGGAAGAAGCAAAACGGTCGATTTCTTCCGCATTTTTTGAAAAGGTAACATGAAATCCTAGATCTGTTAGTCGTTTTATAGCAAGATCTCGATTGTAATCTGAAACAATACTTAAACTAGAAGACGGTGAAATAACTCGTATTTCATCTCCCCTTTTTAATTTTGATGGTATCATTTGTAATATCCCCTTTTTGAAAGAAAATTTAGATTTAAAAGACATTTTATCATAGGCGATAGATCTTTATAAATTGTTTTTTCGAAGCAGAGTTTTCCTGATTTTTCAGCAGACAGACAGAGGCTTTTTTTGATATGATAGGAAAAGTGATTTATTATAAAGTGTATTTAATATCTATAACATGTTGAAAGGTGTGCAAGACGTGGAGAAACAACTTGCAGGCTTGCCGGTACACGTTCATTTTGTAACAGAAATCCGTGAAGGGGCACGAAAGGAGACCGTTGCTTTTGAAGCAAATGGTCAATACTATGTAAAAGGTCAAAGTACATATGTAACATTTCAGGAGCCGAACGAACAAGGCGAAGTGAAGACAATTATCAAAATTCAAGGTGAACAAGTTCTCATTATGCGTTCAGGTGCTGTTTCTATGCGTCAGACGCATGTGAAAGGTGAATGGACAACTGGTACGTATACGAGTGAGCTTGGTACGTTTGCATTGCAAACGAAAACCGATAATGTTCTTTTTAAATGGTCGGGCGAGAAGAAAAAAGGACAACTCTTTTTAACGTACGCACTGCTTCTAAGTGAACAAGAAGCTGGTCGATATACAATTACGATTAATTTGAAGGAGGCAAAATAATGAACTCTTTAGAACAAGTAAAAGAATTGATTAAAGATGAAATTAAAGCTGCGGTATTAAAAGCTGAATTAGCAACAGAAGAACAAATTCCAAATGTTGTATTAGAATCTCCAAAGGATAAAACACATGGTGACTTCTCTACGAACATGGCGATGCAGCTTGCGCGCGTTGCGAAAAAAGCACCTCGTATGATTGCAGAAGAATTAATTGCAAACTTTGATAAGGCAAAAGCTTCTATTGAAAAGATTGAAATTGCTGGTCCTGGTTTTATTAACTTCTATATGGATAACAGCTATTTAACAGACCTAATTCCGGCAATTGTTAAAGCTGGCGAGGCTTACGGTGAAACAAACACTGGTAAAGGTGAAAAAGTACAAGTTGAGTTCGTGTCTGCAAACCCAACAGGCGACCTTCACTTAGGACATGCACGCGGTGCAGCAGTAGGAGACACATTATGTAACGTATTAGCAAAAGCAGGATATGATGTATCTCGTGAATACTACATTAATGACGCTGGTAACCAGATTCATAACTTAGCGCTTTCTGTTGAAGCTCGTTACATGCAAGCATTAGGGTTAGAAAAAGAAATGCCAGAAGATGGCTACCATGGTGCGGACATCATTGGAATCGGACAACGCTTAGCAGAAGAGTTTGGCGATCGTTATGCAAAAGCTGATGAAAAAGAAAGCTACGAGTTCTACCGTGAGTACGGTTTAAAATATGAGTTAGCAAAACTTCAAAAAGACTTAGAAAGCTTCCGTGTTAAATTTGATGTTTGGTTCTCTGAAACATCACTATACAAAAACGGAAAGATTGATCAAGCTCTTGCAGTATTAAAAGAGCGCGATGAAATCTTTGAAGAAGAAGGCGCAACTTGGTTCCGTTCTATGACTTACGGTGATGATAAAAACCGTGTATTAATTAAAAACGATGGTTCTTACACGTACTTAACGCCAGATATCGCGTATCACCGTGATAAATTAGAGCGTGGATTTGATAAATTAATCAACATTTGGGGTGCTGACCACCACGGTTACATTCCTCGTATGAAAGCAGCAATCCAAGCGCTTGGTTACGACAAAGATACGTTAGAAGTAGAAATTATCCAAATGGTACAACTATACCAAAATGGTGAAAAAGTAAAAATGAGTAAGCGTACAGGTAAAGCTGTTACACTTCGTGAATTAATGGAAGAAGTAGGCGTGGACGCAATGCGTTACTTCTTTGCAATGCGTAGCGGTGACTCTCACTTAGACTTTGATATGGACTTAGCGGTATCAAAATCTAACGAAAACCCTGTATACTATGCACAATATGCTCATGCACGTGTATGCAGTATTCTTCGTCAAGGAGAAGAACTTGGTTTAACTGCAGGTGGGGATGTAAACTACAAACTGGTTGCATCTGAAAAAGAAGTAGACTTACTAAAAAAACTTGGTGAATTCCCAGCAGTAGTTGCAGACGCAGCACAAAAACGTTTGCCACACCGCATTACAAGCTATGCATTTGAATTAGCAGCAGCACTTCACAGCTTCTACAATGCAGAAAAAGTATTAAACCAAGATAACTTAGAGTTAAGTAAAGCTCGTTACGACTTAATGCGTGCAGTACGCATCACACTGCAAAATGCATTAGCATTAGTAGGTGTATCTGCGCCGGAGAAAATGTAATAGAGAAAAGCGGAGCCGACTGTTTAGTCCCGGTGGTTTTCCCTAACAGGGAAAACCACTTTTTTATTAATCTGGAATCATGAAAAAAGCCCCCCATTTCAAAAGATGGGGGCCTTTAGCTATAATTAAGCAGCTTTTTGTTCACTTTGTACAGCTGGCTTTTGAAGAACATCAGAAACACCAGTACCAATAACATCTAATGCCATTTTCATACGTTCTGGTGAAATGTTTTCTCGAATGTTATCTTGTGGTGTATGGTATACCTTTTCAATATGATAGATAAGTGGATTCCAGCTATCTACTCCCATCCAAATGAACAGAGCTGCAGGAATGCCTGCATATGCAAATGGAACATGGTCACTAGAGCCGAATTTACCTTGAAGAACAAGATCATTATTTAATTGTTTAGCCGCATTTAGTGTAGCATCCGTTACAAGATTCGTAGAACCATCTGGTGTCATTGCATATAAGTTTTTTGCTTTATCATAGTTTGTCGCAACCATATCAGCATTGAACACGCCTAAAATACGATCGCGTTCTTTTTGTGATAAGTTATCAACATAGTACTCAGAACCAATCAGTCCCATTTCTTCTGATCCAAAAGCAATAAAGCGAATTTCTTTGTCAGTTTCTACATTTTGAAATGCGCGAGCTAATTCTAATACTAGCCCTGTTCCAGAGGCGTTATCATTTGCTCCCGGTGCTCCAGCAACGCTGTCATAGTGTGAACTTACGATAACAGCTTTTTCATTTCCAGTGCTGTTTTTTGGTTTCTTTTTCGCGATAACGTTTAGTGATTGTAAGTTTGATTCATGTCTTGCTTTTAAAGAAAGGATTGTGTTCCCCTTTTTTGCTAATTCTTCCTTGAAGGCATTTCCTTGTGCATAAGCAAGGCCAAATACAGGGATTGACTGTTTTTTCGTTAATCTTGGATTGAATGTTTGTCCATAATTACCGCGACTACCAATTAAACTATATAAAAGAACGCCCTTTGCGCCTTTTGCTACTGCATTTTCTACTTGTTTGTTGTAATCTGCTACTGTTGCGCCTCTTTCAAATAAAACGATTTTTCCATTGACTTCATTTGGAATTTCGTCTAACTTTGTCCCATTTGGCACAAAAATGAGAGGAGCCGTAACAGCTTCAGCTGAAATAAGGGAATTTGGAGCAGCGCCGACTTGCCAATTTCGCGATTTGGACAATGGTGATTCAATGAACCCTACATATTGATCGGGTACAGCAAATGGCTGATATTCTACTTCATATCCCATTGACTTTAATTTCATTCCGACATAGCGGGAAGCCCATTTTTCTGATTGTGTTCCACCAGGACGTGGGCCGATGGTTTCTGATAAAAAGCGGACATGTTCGATTGCGCGATTTGCATCAACTTGTTTTGTAATAGATGGAGTCTCAATCGTTGTTTGCGGGGAATCAGCTTTTGCTTGTCCGATTGGAGCTAAGCTGACAGCGAGTGTTGCAGCAAGCAAAGAGCTTACTATTTTTTGTTTCCATGTTTTCTTCATATATTCCTCTCCCATTCTTCTATTCTATCTGACTGACAAAAGAAGACGGATAACGACTATATTCTACCTGTTATTTTTTGTATTTTCAATCAATTTGAGTTGAGAAATAAAAGTAAGGATAATTTGTATATGCATATTTACATATTTCTAGAGGGGGTGTATATGCTATTATTTGAAAGGAAGGTTCGCTTTCTTGTTTGAAAGCCCCTAAAATGCATGTCTAGTGTACCCAAACTTTAGATTATGTAGAGAAACAGAAATTCAGGGTGGGATTTCTGTTTTTCATGCTTGAACCTTTTAACTATGGTAATCATGTTCCCACATTTCATGATTACTATCAGTAAATATGTAAGGCATCCATATGCGAAGAGGAGAAATCAATGCTGATTTCTCTTCTTTTTTGTATGGAAAAAGGAATGCCATTTGCATTCCTTTTCTTTTTATAGCTCAGTTAAAATAATTGGTTCACCACGTGTTACGACAACTGTATGTTCACATTGTGCAACAAGGCTTTTATCTGGTGTTACAAATGTCCAGCCATCATCGCCGCGTTCGATAATGTGGTCGGCCTTCATAGAAATGAAAGGTTCTACAGCGATCACAAGACCGTCTTTCAGAAGCGCATTATCCATTGGATCGTAGTAGCTTAAAATGTGATTTGGTGCTTCGTGTAAGCTAAGTCCAATGCCATGTCCTGTTAAGTTTTGAATAACGGAATAGCCATTTTTATGTGCGAAGTTAGAAACTGCACGGCCGATTTGGTTTTGTTTTGAACCAGCTTTTACTTTTTTCATTGCTGCCCAAAATGCGTCTACTGCTGCTTGGCAAAGTTTTTCTTTTTCTTCATCTTGACCAAGAACAAAAGAAATACCTGTATCTGCATAATAGCCATCAAGTGCTGCAGATACATCCACATTTACTAAGTCGCCTTCTTTTAATACTTGATCTTTTGGAATACCGTGAGCAACTTCTTCATTTACACTAATACAAGTGAAGCCTGGGAAATCATATTCTTTTTCAGGTGCAGAAATAGCACCGTGCTCGTCTAATACTTTTTTGCCGATCAAATCAAGTTCTTTCGTTGTCATGCCTGGTTTTGCTTGTTTTTTCATTTCTTCACGTGCAAGCGCAACAACACGGCCGATTTTTCGTAAACCTTCTAAATCTTGTTCATTACGAATGATCATAAAAAAAACCACTGTCCTTCCTCGAATGTATATCTTACACGATTGTATCATGTTTGTTTTTGTCCTGCTACTTGCGTACTATTAACCTCGTTCTATAAAGGGTTTGAAGAGGTATAGAACAGAGTAGTGTGATTCATTTCATAAGGATTTTATGACAATTGTCATATGCATGTCATGACGTAACTTACTGTTTTCCATCTCTTCCAATTTATACAATATAAATATAAGGAACAGCGGAGGTGGAGAGATGGAAAAGATTATTGAAGTAAACAGTGTTTCAAAAACATTTAAACATAAAAAAGCTGTAAATAACGTTTCATTTCATGTGGAGAAGGGGCAAATTGTTGCACTGCTTGGGCCAAATGGTGCAGGGAAAACAACGACGATATCAATGATGCTTGGATTAAAGGATCCATCAGAAGGAGGTATTTCTGTATTTGGAAAGAGCCCGAAGCATCGAGACGTTCGTAATCGCCTTGGCGCAATGCTGCAAGAGGTAAGTGTAATTGATAGTATATCAGTTGGCGAAGCTATTGATTTGTTTCGTAGCTATTATATGAATCCAGTTGCAAAAGAAACATTGCTTCAGTTATCAAACTTAGAGTCAGAAATAAAGCAACGATGTGAAAAACTATCTGGTGGTCAGAAAAGACGGTTGAATTTTGCACTCGCACTTGCTGGAAATCCGGATTTATTATTTTTAGATGAACCGACTGTAGGAATGGATATTACGTCTAGAAAGAATTTCTGGGAAACGATTCGAAAGCTAGCAAGTGAAGGGAAAACAATCATTTTAACAACGCATTATTTAGAAGAAGCGGATGCATTAGCAAATCGTATTTTATTATTTGCTAATGGAAAAGTCATTGCAGATGGTACACCAGAGGAAATGAAAGCGACGATTTCTCAAAAAACGATTTCATTTTATTCAAAAGAAAATATTCCGACAGGATTGCTGAAGGAATTACCGCATGTAACAGGAGTGAAATCACATGAAGGGCGCTTTATCCTAACAACAGGCGATACGGATGCTACGTTACAAGCAATTTATCAAAAGAGTTTACCTGTTACAGATGTTTCAGTTGAACGTGGCAGTCTTGATGAAGCATTTGAACAGTTTGTTGCAAATCAGAAGGAGGGAATTGCATGAAAGCATTATGGATGCAATGCAAAATAGAAATCTTACGTACATTTCGCAATAAATTATTTATCTTTTTTTCATTATTAATGCCAGTTTTGTTTTATTACATTTTTACAAACGTGATTCAAGTGCCGCAAAATGGTGCGGCATGGCAAGCGCATTATTTAATTTCAATGGCAACTTTCAGTATTGTAGGAACAGCGCTTTTTAGTTTTGGTGTGAGAATTTCACAAGAAAAAGGGCAAGGATGGACACATCTTTTAAAAATTACGCCACTTCCAGAGGGAGCATATTTAACGGCTAAAATTATTTCTCAAACAGTGGTAAATGCTTTTTCAATACTTGTGATCTTTATTGCAGGGATATTAATTAATGACGTATCGTTAACAATTGGGCAATGGATTGGTGCTGGATTATGGTTGTTATTAGGTGTTACACCATTTTTAGCATTAGGAACGGTTATTGGTTCCATTAAGAAAGCAGATGCAGCTGCGGGGCTTGCTAACATTTTAAATATGAGTTTAGCAGTGTTAGGCGGTTTATGGATGCCAATTGAAGTTTTCCCGAAAGTATTAAGAACAATTGGAGAATGGACACCAACATATCACTTTGGAAGCGGAGCATGGGATATTGTCGATGGGAAATCGATAGGATGGGAAAATATCGCGATGTTAGGAGGTTATTTCCTTATATTTGTTGTAATATCAATATATATAAGAAAGAGACAGGAAGCGGTATAAATGACAGAAAATAAGCAGTTTGAATTTTTTCCAAAACATATGGGGTTCTTCCCATATATGTGGTTTGTGTATTTACTATTTCCAATTTACAATTTAACGCAAGTATCAGGATGGAAGCTTTTAATGGGTATTGGTATGCTGATCATTTTTGTTATCACATACCGTCAACTTTATTTTGCGAAGAAGACATTTATTTTATGGGCATGTATTCAAATGGTGCTTATATTCTTATTTGCCTTACTTTATAATCCTTTTATGATCTTTTTTGGATTTTTTACAGCAAGTGCAATGGGATTTGCACCAAGTAAAAAGGTATTTCGAGTATTATTTGTTCTTTTAATTGTAATGCTTGTAGGCTTTATACTTGTATATCTTGAACAATTAACAACTACAAGTTTAGTTAATATTGTTCCAATGTTTATCTTAATGATTCTTACACCGTTTGGTATGCGTAATTTCAATCAAAAAAAGATGTTAAAGAACCAGCTACATCAAGCAAACGAACAAATTAAAGATTTAGTAAAACGTGAAGAACGACAGCGAATCGCAAGGGACCTCCACGATACGTTAGGGCATACATTATCTCTGATTACTCTAAAAAGCCAACTTGTTGAGAAGTTGATTGTGAAAAATCCAGAGCGTGCAAGCTTAGAAGCGAAGGAAATTACGCAGACATCTCGTACAGCTTTAAAACAATTGCGTGAATTGATTTCCGATATGCGGATGATTACTGTGGAAGAAGAGTTGGAACAAATAAAAGTTATCCTGCAAGCTGCTAATATTTCACTAGAGGTAGAGCAAACAGCGAGTTCAAGTGCATTATCACCACTTGAGCAAAATATTTTAGGGATGTGTTTGCGAGAAGCGGTAACAAATGTCGTCAAGCATAGTAAGGCAGCGATATGTACAGTTTCTTTATTTGAAACACAGGGAGAACTTATTTTGCAGGTTAAGGATAATGGAGTGGGATTACAAAAGCAAAGTCATGATGGGAATGGCATATTAGGTATGAAAGAACGGCTCGCACTGATTGATGGAGAACTTGAACTAGAGGAACTGCATCCGGGGACGATGTTAATCGTGAAGGTTCCAATTGTAATTAGAACGGGAAAAGATGAGGTGAGGGCATGATTCGAATTATTATTGCAGAGGATCAACGAATGCTTCGTGGGGCATTAGGAGCGCTTCTTGATTTAGAAGATGATATTGAAGTGGTTGGGCAAGCGGAAAATGGAGAAGAAGCTTTAAAATTAATTGAAAAGTTGCAGCCAGATGTCGGTATTATGGATATTGAAATGCCGATTCAAAGCGGATTAGATGTTGCAGAGATGCTACAGAAGAAAAAATCACCATGCAAGGTAATGATGTTAACAACATTTGCACGTCCAGGTTATTTTGAAAGGGCGATGAAAGCAGGAGTTCATGGGTATTTACTAAAAGATAGCCCGAGTGAAGATTTAGCGGCAGCGATTCGCAACGTGATGCAGGGAAAACGAGAGATTTCTCCTGAATTAATGTTTGGGTTATGGCAGGAACAAAATCCATTATCAGATCGAGAGAAAGAAGTACTACTGTTAGCGAAAGAGGGAAAAACAGCAAATGAAATTGCAAAAGTACTCTATCTTTCACCTGGCACAGTGCGAAATTATATTTCAGAAGTATTAACAAAGCTAAATGCTAAAAATAGAATTGAAGCGATTACGATTGCTGAAGAAAAGGGTTGGATATAAAAAGATGTTTACCAGTTATAGTGGTAAACATCTTTTTTTGCATCTCTTACAATTTGTAAGGAGTTATAGAATTTAGATTTTACTTCATTTTTCGACAAAATATTTGTTATAGTAAGAGGAGGTTGCTGTTCTAGGTTTTGGGCAACTTTACCACTAACAGTCTTAATTGCCTCATGCTTATCTACTTTAACAACGATGTCTTGACCATATATTTTGTCACTTTTATATGTTTGGAAAAGACTTACTTCGGCTTGATTTTCTTTTGCCTTTTTATTTGTAGGTTGAAAGCCAACATTTTTTCAGTGGTAACTTGTTTTTGTTACGCGTTAACCTCTTGTACTTCACCCTTTAAGTATTTTTAGCAATATTTCCTACTGTGATGTTTTGTAGTTCAGTTTATGTACGAATTATTGAAACTAGGTTGAGCAACTTCAACGTTCGCTTCACTTTTATCAATTTCTGGGGCACGAGAATTGCTTCCATTGATAAAGGCTAGAGTAGACCAAAAGTAAGGAATACACTAGCAACTTTTCTATCATTCATTTCTAACACTACGAGTATTGTATCTGTCTAAGATGATTTATAAGAAAAGTTTGCTAAATTTATACATGTTATGCAATATTTCATGTCAAAAATTGTCGAAAACCAGTATTGTAGTGGTATGACAACTTCGGAAGTTAGATTTCTGTAATGGGATGGTGAACAATTATGCACGCAGAAAAGCTGGGAGCAGAAATAAAGAAAATTAGAATGTTAAGAGGTTTAACACAAAAACAGTTATCTGATAATATATGTCATCAATCAGAAGTGAGCAGAATTGAATCAGGCTCAGTATATCCAAGTATGGATATACTCCAAGGAATTGCAGCAAAGCTAAGAGTTCCCATCATTCATTTTTATGAGGTACTCATTTATTCTGATATTGAAAGAAAGAAACAGTTTAAAGATTATATTCTATTACTCTGTAAGCAAAAGAAATATAAAGAAATTTATAATAAAGTCTGGGAGGAACTCAAAAAAGATGAGTATCATCCAGAATTTCAACAATTTCTTCAGTGGCAGTATTATTTGGCAGCGTATATGTTAAAAAAGATAAGTTATGAATATTGTATTTTAGAACTAAAAAAATTACTCAACCAAGAATTAGCAGGAATTGATGTATTTCAAAATTTATATATAGAAAATGCTATAGCAAACATTTATGCAGAAAATGGATGTTTCAAAAAAAGTATTGAGTTGTTTGAAGATATTTTAAAACAATTGGAATCTCTCCATAGCAATGAAGAATTTGCTGTAAAGGTTAGATATAATCATGCAAAAGCACTGTATTTAGATAATCGATATGAAGAGGCGCTTTATCAGGTTATAAAGGCAATTGAAATCTCTTGTCGTATTAATAGCATGTCATTAATTGGACAATTACAATATCAAAAAGGTGAATGTCTTGAAAAGCTAGGAAATGCAAAAGAAGACATTCAAGAAGCTTATGAAAAAGCGTTGTTCTTCTTTGATTTATTAGAACTGCATGAGTATAAAGATACACTTTTAAAAAAATTAAAGTGATGCTTTTCTTGGTAAGGAGCTTATTAATGGGATAAAAACGAGTTTTTTATAAGAGTAGATAGAATTAAGGTTTGGACATTAATGGATATGCATAATTGCATATAGGATGGATAAATTTTCATGATATATTGAAAGAAAAACATGTGGGTGATGGAATATGAAAAAGCTACTTATCGGTAGTATGTTGACGTTAGCGATGATATGGGGTATTTCTCTTGGAGATAAATTATTAGATGAAAGTTATGGAGTCATTCATAACAATCAAGAAGTACAGTTGGCTTCTGATTTACCATTTGAATACTAAGATAAAAAAAGAACCCTGGCGAGGGTTCTTTTTTAGATGTTAAGAAGAATGAATTTGTAGTTGTTTCTGTAATAAATTCAATACTTTATGAGAAGAAACTGGTTTACTAATTAAAAAGCCTTGAATATGGTCGCAATTTTGGTGGTGTAAAAATGACCATTGTTCATGTGTTTCAACGCCTTCAGCAATAACGTTAAGCTGCAAATCTTTTGCTAGTGTAATAATAGAAGACGTAATGGCCTCCTCTAACGGATTATTATGAATTTGACTTATGAACTCTCTTGCGATTTTGAGTGTGTGAATTGGATATTTTGTTAAATAGGATAATGAGCTATAACCTGTTCCAAAGTCATCAATTGAAATTTGAACGCCAATTTCTTGCAGTTGCTCTAGCTTTTCAATTACTGATTGTTTTTTGTTAAGAGCAATACTTTCAGTAATTTCGAGATCTAATGCTTGCGGAGCTAAACTCGTTTCTTTTAATACTCTTGAGATCGTTGAAATTAATTCCCCATCATTAAATTGTACGACTGATAAATTTACACCAACTTTTAATTGGGTAAATCCTTCATCATGCCATTTTTTGGCTTCCTGGCAAGCAGTTCGTAGAATCCATTCTCCGAGTTTAATAATAAATCTCGTTTCTTCTGCAATAGGGATGAACTGTGCAGGTGACACAATCCCAAGCTTTGGATGTTTCCAACGAATCAATGCTTCGAAGCCGATAATTTCTTCTGTTCTTGTATTGACTTGTGGTTGGTATTGTAAGAAGAATTCATTTTGCTGCAATGCTTTTGAAAGTTCTCCTTCTAAAAATTGCGTTTCATTTTCAACAATGCTCATTTCTTCTGAGAAGAAAACAAATTTATTTTTTCCGGTTGCTTTTGCACGGTACATAGCAATATCTGCATGTTTCATGAGTTCTGTTACATTTGTGCCGTGATCAGGAAACATGGCGATTCCGATACTTGGTGTAATAGATAATTCTTCATTTTTGATAAAAAACGGTTTGTTTAATGCGGTTAATAACCGCTCAGCGATAAAGCCTGCACTTTTTTGTGAATAGACATCCGGCAACATGAGCGTAAATTCGTCTCCACCTTGACGTGCAACGATATCTCGAGTGCACAAGCAATTTTGGAATCTTTTGGAGACTTCAATGAGTAATAAATCTCCTACATCATGTCCAAGTCGATCATTAATTTTTTTGAATCGGTCTAAATCTACAAATAATACGGCTAGCGATGTTTGATTTATACTTAGTTTATTTAAAGTAGTCTGTAAGTCTAGTTCAAATTTGCGGCGATTAGGTACTCCTGTAAGCGCATCATGAAAGGCTAAGTGTTCAATTTGTTTTTGTTTTTCATTTAACTCGGTAATATCACGAGCGATGCCAAACATTCCTATTACAAACTTTTCAACTATAATAGGAATGAGTGTCATATGCAGGTGAAAGTAGCGATTTTCTGCCATTCTTTTTGTACGTATTTCTAAGGTTTGTGGTTTTCCCTCTTTTGTACGCTGTAAGGCAGCTTCTACCAGTTTATAATCATTTACATCAATGAAATGGAAAAGGGTATAACTAGTATCTTCACAATAATATGCTTTAAATAAGTTGGTACATGCCTTATTTGTACTTTGAAAATTCCCGTTTAAATCAAGTGAAAAAACAGCATCAGGATGATCTTCAAATAATGACCTATAGCGTTGTTCACTTCTAGAAAGAGCATGAATGCCTTCTTTTACTTTATCCTCTAGTTGTATAGTTAATTCTTCATACGTATGAATCAGGTTTTGATTATCTTTCCACATATAAAGTTGTCTTAAGAATAATAAGACTAAAGAGACTACAAAACCGATTAAAATAGGTTTTTTTTGTGAATATTCAACTATTATAAAAATAGAAACTGCAACGATACTAAAAAATGGTAAAATAAACCGAATGTAGTCAAAGCGATAATACTTTATTTTTGTTGGATTTGTGACAGGTTTATTTAATACATATAGCAATGCAGACAGTCCAATGGACAAAATAGAAATTGTATGAACAAGATAGATTAATTCAGCAGAAGCTATTATTCCTCTGTAAAATTTATAAATATAACTATAAATAAGTATAGAAGAAAAACCAATAATTAAAGCGATCCTACTAGAAGAGTGTTGTTCTCTTCTATATAAACTAATGACTGCGTATACGACCGATGATTGGGCGATAAAATACCCTGTTAAAATCCACATTTCTACTGTAATCGCGTTAAGGCTTGGTATAGGAAGGATAACAGTAAATATGAAATATATATTCATAATAATGATAAAAATACTATCAAATAAAAATTGAGATAGAGCCTTTATTGAATAATTTTTTGTGAATTTTACTGCGAAAGCAATGAATAATAAAATGTATTGTATGATGAAAAACGGTAGTGCTTCATATGAAAAAATAGCTTGTTTGTAAATCGAAAGCACTTGAAAGTAAAGCGTGATTTCCATTGTAAAACCGAATAGGCAAGTACATAAGATGAGTATCCAAAATAGTCTTTCTTCCTTAGTAATCTTCCGAATTGTCTTATATAAACAATAACAGGATAAGAGTGTAGCAAAGCAAAATAAGAAAAGGATTCCAATCTCTTTTCCAAGCCAGCTTTGTGGGATTATTGTAATCCATAGAAGAAATATACAACAATAAAAAATAAAGAAATTTATATATATTTTGTGTTCATTCATTGCATGACTCCATTTCAAAAAATACTATATTATAATAATATCGCATTAGAGAAAGTGGAATCATGAAAAAACGTTACAATTACCATTGTAACGTTGCACCACTTGTTCGTTTTATTCCTCTAATAGAAGCGAGTTCATCCACTAATTGAAAAAGTGCTAGATCTTTTTGTTTACTCTCAATCATGATGTCAAAATCTTTATTGACTGCTTTAGCAATGTGCAAAAAGGGTCTTATAAATGTAGCGTCAATATAGTCAGCGTGAGCTCTGAATTCCTTTTCTGACTTTGGCGAAGAAATATGAACTTTAGGAATTGTATTTGTATGATTCCACGTTTCAAAAATAGCTGGTAATAGCTTTTCCAATGGTTCGCCGCATGGATTTGCCATATGATGATGGTAATCGAATACGAAAGGGATTTGTTCTTGATTACAAACAGCTAATGTTTCAGAAGCTGTATAGGTTTTATCATCATTTTCAAGAGTCATTTGCTGCCTGATATGTGGCGGTAACTTTTTTATATTCTCATGAAAGCGTAGGATAGCCTTTTCTTTGTTGCCATATGCACCCCCTACATGAATGTTAATATAAGAAGAATCTGCTAATTCCATTGCGTCTAATACGTTATAGTGATATGTCATATCTAGAACGGCATTTTCTGTAATGTGAGGTTTGTCACTTGTAAATAATGTGAACTGATTTGGATGAAAGCTCACTCGTAAATTATGCTCTCGGATTAATTCCCCCATTTTACGCCAAAATGGTGCGAATATATGGATATAATCAAAATCGACTTCAGGGTGCGTTGCCAGTGGAACGATAGAAGAAGATAATCGATATAAGGGAATTTCATGTGCGATATTGTAATGCAGGATACGTAATGTATGCATAAGGTTTTGTTTTGTAACATTATATAGTTTCTCTTCTCGTTCCTGTTTGCCAAGCTTTTTCCACGTTGTAAATGTCATTGTTTTAGCAGGGGAACAGTCCCACAAAGCCACTGCATGTGAGACATACCCAAAGCGCATAATCATCTGCTCTACCCCCGTTATTTATTATTTACTTATAAAAGTTTCATTTCATAAGAAGAACGCTAGTAACGTCCCAATCCATTCTTTTCCTTTATCGACGAGAGAGAGAGAGGAAACATCTTTCCAAGTAAGCAATGAAGAGCCTTCAATATCTTTGCTAATTTGAACCTTAATTTCTTGTATAAAAGCTGGATCATAAAGGAGACAATTTATTTCATGATTGATATATAAACTTCTCATATCAAAATTAGCTGTTCCAATATCACAAGTATGATTATCTACCATAATAATTTTGGCATGAAAAAACCCTTGTTGAAATTCGTAAATATTACAACCTGCTTGTATCAATTTTCGGCAGTATGGTAATTTTGCTTCGCGAACGAGTGGATGATCTGCCTTTTTTGGAACAAGAATTGTAACGCGAACACCTCGCTTTTTTGCTTGTAATAACGCATTCATCACTATTTTTCCTGGAATGAAATAGGGCGTCCCAATGTATAATTCTTCTTTTGCACTTTCAATAAGTGATACAAATGTTTCCTGTAAATAGGCCCCGTCTGTTGGGATAAAACGGTGCACTATAGGTCCTGGTAGCTGTTTAGGAAAAAATGATGCTTCTTCTAGCAAATCTTCATTTGTATCATCGCGCCAATCGTGCAAAAACTGTTTTTGTAGATCTTGTACGCCTTCTCCAGTCAGGCGTAAATGATAATCACGCCAAAGGCCAAGTTCTGGATCATGACCTAAATATTCCTCTCCGATGTTGAACCCCCCAATATAGCCAACTTTCCCATCGATAATCGTAATTTTTCTATGATTTCTTTGGTTTGCAGAAAAAAAGAGAAAAGGGATCTTGATTTTATGACAATATGAAAAAGATACACCATGTTGCCTGAGTGAGCGAATGGATTCATCTGATAAATGATGACTTCCTATACGATCGAGAAGGAGACGTACTTCTATACCCTGTTTTGCTTTTTCAGTGAGAAGCTGTAAAAAGGTTTGACTAATTTCATCATTTTTGACAATGAAAAATAAAATATGTATATGATGCTTCGCCTCCTGTATATCCAGAAGTAAATCATTGTATAAATTTGTGCCCCATGTATATAATTTAAAATCGCTGCATCGTAAAGGAAAAGAGCGGGGTTTTATTTTTTTTAAATGATGTTTTCTTCCGAGTAAAAGGTCGAGTGAAATCCATATGATTAAGCCTGTTAGTAAGAGAGATAAAAAGACCATTATCAAATTACCTCCTGAGAATTCATTCTTATAGTTTCACCTAAATAAATAGCTTTATGAAAAAATGTTGTGTTGTATAACAAAAAACTGTTGACTGAATGCTCACTCATTATATAATGGGAATAGGGGATATAATTCAGAAAATTATTTATTTTCGAAGATTCTAAAAGAAAGAGGGCTTACAAAGAGAGGGGTAGCATAAAAATGAATAGCTTACTGATTATGAATTGGCTGGCTTCCATTGCTGTTATTGTTTATGCGGGATATTTGTTTGTATATCTTATACGAACGAGGATGGCCTACATACAATTAGGAAAAAAAGTAGAATTTGATCGTCGCTTTAAAGAACGATGGGATCTTCTGAAGGTCAACGTTTTCGGCCAAAAAAAATTGCTGAAAGATAAAAAAAGCGGCATCATGCACGTTATGTTTTTTTATGGATTTATTCTTGTCCAATTTGGAGCAATAGACTTCATTTGGAAAGGACTTGCACCAGGATCACATCTTCCACTTGGACCACTATACCCTGCATTTACATTCTTCCAGGAAATTGTCACACTAATGATTTTAATCGCAGTTTTTTGGGCTTTTCATAGAAGATACGTTGAAAAGCTTGTTCGTTTAAAACGTAATTTTAAATCGGGCCTTGTTCTTATCTTTATTGGAGGTTTGATGCTTTCTGTACTACTTGGTAACGGTATGGGCCTTATATGGCACGGAGAGGAACTTTCATGGAGCGAACCAATTGCTTCTGGAATCGCTTATGTTTTTTCGGGGATAAATGAAACCGTAGCCATTTCGGTGTTCTATTTCTCTTGGTGGTTGCATCTACTTATTTTGTTAACGTTTTTAGTTTATGTACCACAATCGAAACATGCACATTTAATTGCTGGACCGGCCAATGTATTTTTTAGCCGTCTTTCTAATCCAGGAAAGCTTGAAAAAATTGATTTTGAAGATGAAACACAAGAAACATTTGGTGTTGGAAAAATTGAAGACTTTAGACAGAATCAGCTCATTGATTTATACGCTTGCGTAGAGTGTGGGCGCTGTACAAATATGTGTCCGGCAACAGGGACAGGAAAAATATTGTCGCCGATGGATTTAATTGTAAAACTTCGCGACCATCTGACAGATAAGGGGGCAGCGGTAACCTCAAAGGTACCGTGGGTTCCGGCAGTTGCGTTTAACAAAACACAAGGAAATCAGTTAGCGATGGCGGCTGGACAAGGACAACAAGAATCAGCAGCGGCACTTGCTTATGATCCAAGCTTAATTGGGGATGTCATTACAGAAGAAGAAATTTGGGCATGTACAACATGCCGTAACTGTGAAGATCAGTGTCCAGTTATGAATGAGCATGTCGACAAAATTATTGATTTACGCCGTTATCTTGTTTTAACAGAAGGAAAGATGGATGCGGAAGCGCAGCGTGCAATGACAAATATTGAGCGCCAAGGAAATCCGTGGGGGCTGAATCGTAAAGAGCGTGAAACATGGCGCCAAGGCGATGATGAAGTAACAGTTCCGACTGTGAAAGAGAAAACAAAAGCTGGCGAAGAGTTTGAATATTTATTCTGGGTTGGCTCTATGGGATCGTATGATAACCGCAGTCAGAAAATTGCGATATCATTTGCGAAGTTGATGAATAAAGCAGGCATATCATTTGCGATTCTTGGTAACAAAGAAAAGAACTCTGGAGATACACCACGCCGCCTCGGAAATGAATTCGTGTTCCAGGAGATGGCAACTAAAAATATTGAGGAGTTTGAAAAAGCAGGTGTGAAGAAAATCGTTACGATTGATCCGCATGCCTATAACACATTTAAAAATGAGTATCCAGACTTTGGCTTACAAGCAGAAGTCTATCACCATACAGAATTATTAGAACAGTGGGTGAAAGAAGGGCGATTAGAGCCAGTTCACCGTATTGAAGAAACGATTACGTATCATGATTCCTGTTATTTAGGAAGATATAACGAAGTATATGAAGCACCACGCAATATTTTAAAAGCAATTCCAGGTGTAAATGTTGTTGAGATGGAGCGTAATCGTGAAACAGGCATGTGCTGCGGCGCAGGTGGCGGGCTTATGTGGATGGAAGAAACAACAGGCTCACGCATTAACGTTGCGCGTACAGAACAAGCACTTGCAACGTCACCGTCAATTATTGGTACGGGGTGTCCGTATTGTTTAACGATGATTAGTGATGGTACGAAAGCAAAAGAGGTAGAGGAAAAAGTTCAAACGCTTGATATAACAGAGATTTTAGAACGCTCTGTAATTGGGCCTAAGAAAGAAGTTATGTAATACGTAAGAATCCATACAACTTTAGAAAGAGGTGCAAGATTTGCACCTCTTCTCAGCGTAAGAGTACCGAGCGGGCGCTCAGCGCCGAAAAAAAGAAATGGGGGAAATAAAAGTGGTAAGAACAGTTATTTTAAGTGCTGCAAGAACACCGGTTGGAAAGTTTGGAGGATCTTTAAAGGATGTAAAAGCAACGGAACTTGGAGGAATCGCGATTAAAGCTGCGCTTGAGAGAGCGGACGTTGCTGCAAATGATGTTGAAGAAGTTATATTTGGAGCGGTAATTCAAGGAGGGCAGGGACAAATTCCTTCTCGTCAAGCAGCGAGAGAAGCTGGGCTTCCTTGGGAAACGCGTACGGAAACGGTGAATAAAGTTTGTGCATCTGGCCTTCGCTCTGTGACGTTAGCGGATCAAATTATTCGTACTGGAGATCAAACACTTATTGTAGCAGGCGGAATGGAATCCATGAGCAATAGCCCTTATATTTTGCAAGGCGCACGCTGGGGATACCGGATGGGACATAATCAAGTTGCTGATTTAAATGTAGTAGACGGCTTAACATGTGCATTTTCTGGTATACATATGGGCGTGTATGGCGGAGAAGTTGCGAAGGAGGACGGAATCTCTCGCGAAGCGCAAGATGAATGGGCGTACCGTAGCCATCAACGCGCAGTTGCGGCGCAAAAGGAAGGAAGATTTGAAGAAGAAATCGTTCCTGTTTCAGTACCACAGCGAAAAGGAGATCCGATTGTTGTGACAAAAGATGAAGCGCCGCGTGAAGATACAACGGTTGAAAAGTTAGCAAAATTAAAACCTGTATTCGATCCGTCAGCGGCAGTAACAGCTGGGAATGCACCAGGGTTAAACGATGGCGGGGCAGCGCTTGTATTAATGAGCGAGGACAGAGCGCAGCAAGAAGGAAGAAAGCCATTAGCAACAATTTTAGCGCATACAGCAATTGCGGTGGAATCGAAAGATTTTCCAAGAACGCCAGGTTATGCGATTAATGAGCTTTTGAAGAAAACAGGTAAGACGGTGGATGAGATTGATTTATTCGAAATCAATGAAGCGTTCTCGGCAGTTGCGATTGCAAGTGCTAATATTGCAGGAATTGATCCAGAGAAAATTAACGTAAACGGTGGCGCGGTTGCGATGGGGCATCCAATTGGAGCAAGCGGTGCACGAATTATTGTAACGCTTATTCATGCACTAAAGCAGCGCGGCGGCGGAATTGGAATCGCATCGATTTGCAGCGGCGGTGGTCAAGGCGACGCGATTATGATTGAGGTTCACTAATAAAAAGGGGGAGAAAAAAATGAGTGTACAAAAAATAGTTGTAATCGGTGCGGGGCAAATGGGTTCGGGTATTGCACAAGTATGTGCAATGGCAGGATATAACGTGTATATGCAAGACTTGAAACAAGAGCAATTAGATCGAGGATTAGCTATTATTACAAAAAATTTAGCTAGACAAGTAGAGAAAGGGCGTATGGATGCAGAGGTTAAAGAATCGACTTTAAATCGCCTTACAGCAACGCTTGAACTAGATTGTGTAAAGGAAGCGGATCTTGTCATTGAAGCAGCTGTTGAAAAAATGGATATTAAAAAGAAGATTTTCGCGAATTTAGATGAAATTGCACCAGAACATGCGATTTTAGCGACGAATACATCTTCTTTACCAATTACGGAAATTGCAGCGGTAACAAAGCGTCCAGAGAAAGTAATTGGGATGCACTTTATGAATCCAGTTCCGGTTATGAAGCTTGTAGAAATCATCCGCGGACTTGCAACAGACGATGCGGTATACGAAACAATTGAAGATATTACAAAGAAAATTGGAAAAGTACCTGTTGAAGTAAATGACTTCCCTGGATTTGTTTCCAACCGTATTTTATTACCGATGATCAATGAAGCGATTTATACGTTATATGAAGGCGTAGCGACGAAAGAAGCGATCGATGAAGTGATGAAGCTCGGCATGAATCATCCAATGGGACCATTAACATTAGCAGATTTTATCGGTTTAGATACATGTTTATACATTATGGAAGTTCTGCACGAAGGATTAGGAGATAGTAAGTATCGCCCATGTCCATTATTACGTAAATATGTAAATGCTGGCTGGCTAGGAAGAAAAACAGGCCGCGGCTTCTATGTGTACGAGTAGAAAGCAAGGGTAGGTAGGTCTCCCTCTTTGTATAAAGTAGTGGTCTTACCAGGAATTCGAAAGAAGAAATATAGCAAATGGAGGCGGGGCATATGAATTTTCATTTTACAGAAGAGCAGCAGATGATGAGGAAAATGGTTCGAGATTTCGCACAGAAGGAAATTGCTCCCTTTGTTCCAGAGATGGAACAAGGGGTGTTTCCTAGAGAAATTTTGACGAAGATGGGTGAACTTGGACTGATGGGAATCCCAGCGCCAGCAAAATATGGCGGTGCAGAAATGGACTTCATTTCTTACATTTTAGCTATCGAAGAATTATCAAAGGTAAGTGCGACAATTGGTGTTATTTTGGCGGTGCATACATCGGTTGGAACAAATCCTATCCTATATTTTGGAACAGAAGAACAAAAGCAAAAATATGTTTCCAAACTAGCAACGGGTGAATATTTAGGAGCGTTTGCTTTAACGGAGCCGAATGCAGGTTCAGATGCAGGTAGTTTAAAATCAAGAGCCAAAAAGCAAGGCGATCATTATGTTATTAATGGATCAAAAGTATTTATTACAAACGGCGGTGAGGCGGATACATATATCGTATTTGCTTCTACAAATCCAGATGCAGGGAAAAGCGGGATTTCCGCGTTTATTGTAGAGAAAGATACGCCAGGTTTAATCGTAGGAAAAGACGAACATAAGATGGGACTGCTTGGCTCTCGTACCGTGCAATTAACGTTTGAAGATATGAAAGTTCCGGCAGAGAATTTACTTGGTGAAGAAGGACAAGGGTTTAAAGTTGCGATGGCAAATCTAGATGTCGGCCGTATTGGTATTGGAGCGCAGGCACTTGGAATTGCTGAGGCAGCGCTAGCATGTGCAGTGGATTATGCGAAGGAGCGTCAGCAATTTGGGAAGCCAATTGCCGCGCAGCAAGGACTTGGTTTTAAACTAGCGGATATGGCTACGAGTGTAGAAGCGGCAAGGCTACTTGTATATAGAGCGGCATCACTTAGAGCGCAAGGGCTTCCGTGCGGAAAAGAGGCATCTATTGCCAAGTTGTTTGCTTCGAAAACAGCGGTGGATGTTGCAATTGAAGCCGTGCAAGTATTTGGTGGTTATGGTTATACGAAAGATTATCCAGTTGAGCGATTTTTCCGTGATGCGAAAATTTGTGAGATTTATGAAGGAACGAGTGAAATACAAAGACTTGTTATTAGCCGGGCACTATAAGAGGACGAGAGCGGGGAGGAAGAAACATGCATTTTAAATTATCAGAAGAACATGAAATGATAAGAAAAATGGTTCGAGATTTTGCGAGAAATGAAGTGGCGCCAACAGCTGCGGAGCGCGATGAAGAAGAACGATTTGACCGCGCTTTATTTGATCAAATGGCAGACCTTGGTTTAACAGGAATCCCGTGGCCTGAAGAATACGGTGGGATTGGAAGCGATTACTTAGCGTATGTGATTGCTGTAGAAGAATTATCCCGTGTTTGCGCTTCTACGGGCGTTACGTTATCTGCTCATACTTCACTTGCTGGCTGGCCTATTTTTAAATTTGGAACAGAAGAGCAAAAACAAAAGTTTTTACGTCCGATGGCAGAAGGAAAGAAAATCGGTGCATACGGCTTAACAGAGCCAGGATCTGGTTCAGATGCGGGCGGAATGAAAACGACGGCAAAGCGTGATGGAGATCATTACATTTTAAATGGTTCCAAAATTTTCATTACAAACGGTGGTATAGCGGATATTTATGTTGTCTTTGCATTGACGGATCCAGAATCGAAGCAGCGCGGCACAAGTGCATTTATCGTAGAAAGTGATGCACCAGGATTTTCAGTTGGTAAGAAAGAGAGCAAGCTTGGGATTCGCTCTTCTCCAACAACAGAAATCATGTTTGAAGATTGTCGCATCCCTGCTGAGAATTTACTTGGTGAAGAAGGACAAGGATTCAAAATTGCCATGCAAACATTAGATGGTGGACGTAATGGCATTGCGGCGCAAGCTGTTGGTATTTCACAAGGAGCTTTAGATGCTTCAGTGGAGTATGCGAGAGAACGCCATCAGTTTGGGAAGCCGATTGCCGCGCAGCAAGGAATTGGTTTTAAATTAGCGGATATGGCAACAAATGTAGAGGCTGCACGCCTATTAACATATCAAGCTGCTTGGTTAGAATCAGAAGGACTTCCATATGGGAAAGAATCAGCGATGTCGAAAGTATTTGCTGGCGATACAGCAATGAAAGTAACGACGGAAGCGGTGCAAGTATTTGGTGGTTACGGTTATACGAAAGATTACCCGGTAGAACGATTCATGCGTGATGCAAAGATTACGCAAATTTATGAGGGAACACAAGAGATTCAAAGACTTGTAATTTCTCGCATGTTAACGAAATAAGAGAAAAAGCGTAGGGACTTTCCTACGCTTTTTCCTTCCAAATAGTAGAGAGAGGTGAAGGGGATGGTTAAGCATAATGTGCATGCGTCTGTGAAAGATGAGAAACTAGTTGCACTAAGACGTGAGCAAATGATTAAAGGAGCTGTACAGCTTTTTAAGCAAAAGGGATTTCCGCGTACAACAACTAGGGAAATTGCAAAAGCGGCTGGATTTAGTATTGGGACACTTTACGAATATATCCGTACGAAAGATGACGTGTTGTATTTAGTTTGTGATAGTATTTATGAACATGTAAAAGAACGATTAGAAGAAGTCGTCTACACAGAAAAAGGAAGCGTCCAAAGTTTAAGGATAGCTATTACGAATTATTTTAAAGTAATGGATGAGTTGCAAGAGGAAGTATTAATTATGTATCAAGAAGTGCGCTTTTTACCGAAAGAGTCTTTGCCGTATGTACTAGAAAAAGAGTTTCAAATGGTGGGGATGTTTGAAAACATTTTAGAACAGTGCACGAAAAATGGTGTATTTACATTAACGAAAAAGGAAATACAACTGCTGGCTCATAATATTTTCATCCAAGGACAAATGTGGGGATTTAGACGCTGGGCACTGCAAAAGCTTTATACATTAGAGGAATATACAGAGATGCAGATTAGGTATGTATTGAATGGAGCGCACATGATTTCGAAATAAAAAGCTATATAAATACAAAAAGCACTTTTTTAGATGGAAGAGAGCATCCGGCCATGTATAGAAGCGGTCGGTGCCTTTTTGAGCCCATGCCGAGTAAAACCAGAAGGAGAAGATGAGAGGAAGTCTGTTTTTGCATTCATAGCCGCGAATTATATGCTGGAGATCTAACATATAGGAATACAAATTGAAAAACTAATAGAAACTTTTTTAGATGGAAGAGAGCATCCGGCCATGTATAGAAGCGGTCGGTGCCTTTTTTGTCCCCATGCCGAGTGAAACTAGAAGGAGAAAATGAGAGAAAGTCCGTATTTGTATTCATAGCCTTGATTTATATAGTCCCTACAAGTTAATCTCGTAAATAATAGTCTATAATCACTTTTATCAATTCCTCATAAAAGTTTCCCGTTTTTTTTGTAGCATATTTGTTGGAGTTTTGTTTATAATGAATAGTATGGATTTTTTTAAACAGGCCGTTATATATAGGATTATATTTTAAGAAAGGAAGTGCCGCATAAGTGGATTTTAAGCAATATTCACCAGAAGAGCTACAAGAATTTTCCATGATTGAAGTTGTACATAGTGTTTTAGAGGATAAAAGACAAGCAACGTCATTCCAGGATTTAGTTCAAGAAATCGCTCAAGTGCTGGGACTATCTCAAGAGCAAGTTGCTGCGAAGATCGCACAATTTTATACAGATTTAAATATCGATGGACGTTTCATCAATTTAGGAGAAAACCGTTGGGGGCTTCGTAGCTGGTACCCATACGAGCAAATTGATGAAGAAATCTTACCTCAACCAAAGGCTAAGAAAAAGCGTAAAGTTGAAGAGGATGAAGACTTTGATGACTACATTGAAGAAGACGAAGAAGACTTTGACGATGATACTGAAGAAGACAACGATGATGATGTAGAAGATTTAGACGAGGTTCTCGATGAAGACGAAGATCTTGATGATTTAGATGATGAAGATGATGATGAATTCGCTGAAGAAGAACTCGAGTATGATGAAACAGAAGAAGAGGAAGAACTGTAGTTCTTGACTTTTCATTATCGTCCATGTAGAATCATTTTTGGGCTCTTTAAAACAGGACGATAATACTTTTAAAGTGTAAATATAAAAGAAAATTGCTCCCTACTTATTACTTTTTGTGATGAGGGGAGCAATTTTCTTTTTTGTTTTTTGTTTAGAAAATAAAAAGAGTCTAACAATAAGATAGATACGGTGTTATCTACATACGTTGCGTTTTGCAACGATGATTATATAACAACAAAGTAGAAGGGAGTACTTTCATGACTAAGTATATTTTCGTAACAGGCGGTGTAGTATCTTCTTTAGGAAAAGGGATTACAGCAGCATCTCTTGGAAGACTTTTAAAAAATCGTGGTTTAAACGTAACAATTCAAAAGTTTGACCCATACATTAACGTAGACCCAGGGACAATGAGCCCATACCAACACGGTGAGGTATTCGTAACAGATGATGGTGCAGAAACAGACTTAGACCTTGGTCACTATGAGCGTTTCATTGACATCAACTTAAACAAATACAGCAACGTAACAACAGGTAAAATTTACTCTTCTGTTCTTCAAAAAGAGCGTCGTGGTGAATATTTAGGAGGAACAGTTCAAGTTATTCCTCACATTACAAATGAAATTAAAGAGCGTGTATATCGTTCGGGCCGCGAAACAAATGCGGACGTTGTTATTACAGAAATCGGAGGAACTGTTGGTGACATTGAGTCTCTACCATTCCTAGAAGCAATTCGCCAAATTAAGAGCGATATTGGCCGTGACAACGTAATGTACATTCATTGTACATTAATCCCGTACTTAAAAGCAGCGGGTGAAATGAAAACAAAACCAACGCAACATAGCGTGAAAGAACTTCGTAGCTTAGGTATTCAGCCAAATATTATCGTTGTTCGTACAGAAATGCCTGTTTCTCAAGATATGAAAGACAAGCTTGCATTATTCTGTGACATTGATACAAAAGCAGTTATTGAAGCGCGCGATGCAGATACATTATATGCAGTTCCATTATCTCTTCAAGAGCAAAATATGGACCAAATCGTTTGCGATCACTTAAAACTAGACAACCCAGCTGCAGATATGACAGAGTGGACTGCATTAGTTGAAAAAGTACGTAATCTTTCTAAGAAAACAAAAATTGCTCTTGTTGGTAAATATGTAGAGCTTCAAGATGCATACATCTCTGTTGTAGAAGCACTTCGTCATGCAGGTTACTCATTCGATACAGATGTAGAAGTAAAATGGGTAAACGCTGAGCACGTAACAGCAGAAAATGTAAAAGAATTAGTTGGCGACACAGACGGTATCCTTGTACCAGGTGGCTTCGGCGATCGCGGTGTAGAAGGAAAAATCGCTGCAATTCAATACGCGCGTGAAAATAAAGTTCCATTCTTAGGAATTTGCTTAGGTATGCAGCTTGCATCAATCGAATTTGCACGTAACGTACTAGGATTAGAAGGTGCTAACTCTTCTGAAATTAATCCTGACACACCTTACCCAATTATCGATCTATTACCAGAACAAAAAGATGTAGAAGACTTAGGTGGTACACTTCGTCTTGGTCTATACCCATGTAAGCTTACTCCAGAAACAAATGCTTACAATGCGTATAACGAACCAGTTGTATACGAGCGTCATCGTCATCGTTATGAGTTCAACAACGAATTCCGTAAAGACATGGAAGGCGCTGGATTTATCTTCTCTGGTACAAGCCCAGACGGCCGTTTAGTAGAAATCATTGAATTACAAAATCATCCTTGGTTCGTGGCAGCACAGTTCCACCCAGAACTTGTATCTCGTCCAAACCGTCCACAACCGTTGTTCCATGATTTCGTAAAAGCTTCTATTACGAATAAAGAAAGCAAGTAATACAAAAGGCGTCCAAATTTGGACGCCTTTTTCCTTTACTCATATTCGTCTATCATTTCATCGATTGTAAATTTTATTCCATGATAAGCAAATAGAGATAAGATTAAACTTGGGAACCCATAACGGTTTCCTTCATCATCGGGGATTAAACCTTTTAGCAATTTTGTATCAATATGTACATCTGTGAATTGCTCTAGTGAGACTTCGCCATTTTGGATAGCCGAAATACCAACAATGGAGTGCCCTTCTTCTTGCAGCCCTTTCGCCAATGAAATGATATTTTCATCTGTTGAAAAACGACTGATAAGAAGTACGCGGTCTGCGGATGTAACCTCTGCTTGGTTACCATTTTCTATTAAGCGCTTTGCTTGTTTTAGAGGCTCTGCACCGTGCAATGCTTCTGAAACCACGCCTTCCATTTCTTGTGTACCGTGTAAATAAACGATGCCATCACCAACTAACGCTTGGGCAAGTAGACGGGCGCTATCTTCTATGTTCATCTCTTCTTTTTGAGAAATTCTTGTGAAATAGCCGCTTAGCTGAGTGGAAAAAATTTTTAACATCATATTGCTCCTTTCGAATATGTTAGGGCGGCTTTCATTATAGCCTATTTTTTCAGAAAGTCGAAGTAATAGGGGTGGCACAACAAAATGGTAGGAGGTAAAATAAGAAAGAACAGGAAGGAATTTGGTAAAGAGTAGCGAAAGTAAAATCGATATAGATATAAGAAGCTTTTAATCTTGTATTTACTACAGAAAGGTTGGGGATTATGGAAGGGAAAATTTTAATCGTTGATGATCAATATGGCATTCGTGTGTTGTTGCATGAAGTGTTCCAAAAAGAAGGTTATCAAACGTTCCAAGCAGCAAATGGATTTCAAGCTTTAGATATCGTGAAAAAGGATAATCCAGATTTAGTTATCTTAGATATGAAAATTCCAGGTATGGATGGTATAGAGATTTTAAAACATGTAAAAGAAATTAATGAAGATATTAAAGTGATTTTAATGACTGCTTATGGGGAGCTTGATATGATTCAAGAAGCAAAGGATTTAGGAGCTTTAATGCATTTTGCGAAGCCGTTTGATATTGATGAAATTCGTCAAGCAGTACGAAATGAAATTACTGTAGAGGCTTAAAAAATGAATTTTTTATAAAAAATATGGAAAAAAGCGTTTACATGGACTGATGAGCAGGTGAATACAGTTGAGTTTTTGAGTACAAGTTGTTATCCTATTGAGTGTAGAAAAAAGTCCGGTATGTAAATATACATGTTTTACCTTATTCTGGTCATACTACCAGCGATAAGAACTTATCGGATACAAAAAACGTTTTTTAGGAGGATTCACCATGCCTTTAGTTTCCATGAAAGAAATGCTAAACAAAGCACTAGAAGGAAAATACGCAGTTGGTCAATTCAACATGAACAACTTAGAGTGGACTCAAGCTATCTTAGCTGCTGCGGAAGAAGAAAAATCTCCTGTAATTCTAGGTGTATCTGAGGGTGCAGCTCGTCATATGACTGGTTTCAAAACAGTTGTAGCTATGGTTAAAGCTTTAATCGAAGAAATGAACATCACTGTTCCTGTAGCGATTCACCTTGACCATGGTTCAAGCTTCGAAAAATGTAAAGAAGCAATCGATGCAGGTTTCACATCTGTAATGATCGACGCTTCTCACCACCCATTCGAAGAAAACGTAGAAACTACTAAAAAAGTAGTAGAATACGCACACGCTCGTAACGTATCTGTAGAAGCTGAGCTTGGTACAGTTGGCGGACAAGAAGACGATGTAATCGCTGAAGGCGTTATCTACGCTGATCCTGAAGAGTGTAAACACCTTGTTGAAGCAACAGGTATCGATTGCCTAGCTCCAGCTTTAGGTTCTGTACACGGTCCTTACAAAGGTGAGCCTAACTTAGGATTTAAAGAAATGGAACAAGTTCGTGACTTCACTGGTGTACCTTTAGTACTTCACGGTGGTACTGGTATCCCAACTGCTGATATCGTAAAAGCTATTTCTTTAGGTACTTCAAAAATCAACGTAAACACTGAGAACCAAATCGAGTTTACAAAAGCTGTTCGTGAAGTATTAAACAAAGACCAAGAAGTTTACGATCCTCGTAAATTTATCGGACCTGGCCGCGAAGCTATCAAAGCAACTGTTATTGGTAAAATTCGTGAATTCGGTTCTAACGGTAAAGCGTAAGAATAAAATTCCGTTTTGGAAACCGTCTACTCTTTTAGACGGTTTCCTTTCGTTGTATAATGAAAGCGTGAACATATCTTAAGATTAATTAAATTTCTACATTTCCTCGTATTACCTATGTATGAAGGGAGTTTTCTACTCCTTTTCAATATAAAAATGGAACATAATGTGCATAGTCCTATTAATAAATGTAATAACGTATCTAGAGTAATCGATGAACAAATCTTGACAAGCAGTTAGTCTTCATCTGCTCACTTAAGGTATAGATAGCTATTTTTAGGTGGGGCCTTACTGCTTGTTAAGTTTAGACCAGAGAAGAGAGAATACAATATGTTGGTTGATAGTTTGCTGAACGAATGAGATTCTTAAGGAAAGGCTTTCTGTTTTTTATTAAAAGGGAAACTGAAAGTAAATACATTCACAAGAAGGGAGCTCAACATGGAAAAGTTGCTGATTGAAGGTGGACGACCTTTAAACGGATCAATTCGCGTGAGCGGTGCGAAGAATAGTGCTGTTGCTTTAATTCCAGCGACCATTTTAGCTGATACTCCAGTGACCATCGGTGGTGTACCTAATATTTCAGATGTGAAGATGTTAGGAGACCTACTAGAGGAAATTGGAGGGAGTGTAGCGTATGGTCAGGAGGAAGAGATGACAGTTGATCCTTCCAAAATGGTTGCTATGCCCTTGCCAAATGGGAAAGTAAAAAAACTACGTGCTTCTTATTACTTGATGGGCGCTATGCTTGGTCGTTTTAAAAAAGCTGTAATTGGGCTTCCTGGTGGATGTCACTTAGGACCAAGACCAATCGATCAGCATATCAAAGGTTTTGAAGCGTTAGGTGCACATGTCACAAATGAGCAAGGTGCAATCTATTTAAGAGCAGATGAATTACGAGGAGCTCGTATTTATTTAGATGTTGTTAGTGTAGGAGCAACAATTAATATTATGCTAGCAGCTGTGCGTGCAAAAGGTAGAACAGTGATTGAAAATGCTGCGAAAGAACCAGAAATTATTGATGTAGCGACATTATTAACAAGTATGGGAGCGCGAATTAAAGGTGCTGGTACAGATGTGATTCGTATTGATGGGGTGGATTCCCTTCATGGATGTCACCATTCTATTATTCCAGACCGAATTGAAGCGGGTACGTACATGATTTTAGGTGCAGCGTCTGGTGGAGAAGTAACAGTTGATAATGTAATCCCGCAACATTTAGAGTCAGTCACTGCAAAGTTACGTGAAGCTGGTGTACAAGTTGAGACGAATGATGATCAAATTACAGTAAATGGGAATCGTAAGTTAAAGACAGTTGATATAAAGACGCTTGTGTACCCAGGTTTCCCGACAGACCTGCAGCAACCTTTTACAACCCTTTTAACGAAGGCTCATGGAACAGGAGTTGTAACGGATACGATTTATGGTGCTCGGTTTAAACATATTGATGAATTGCGCCGGATGAATGCACAAATTAAGGTAGAAGGTCGTTCTGCGATTGTGACAGGACCTGTCTCACTTCAGGGAGCAAAGGTAAAAGCGAGCGATTTACGAGCGGGTGCAGCTCTTGTAATTGCGGGATTAATGGCTGAAGGAATTACAGAAGTAACAGGGCTCGAACATATTGATCGAGGCTACGAGAATATAGTAGACAAGCTTAAAGGTCTTGGTGCAAATATTTGGCGAGAACAAATGACGCAGCAAGAGATTGAAGAAATGAAAAATGCATAATATTGTATGTTTTACTAGTTGGTAAAACATGCGAATAAAGTGGTGATGCTTCCGTTAATGGGGGACGAAGAATCGCTACTGACGGAAGTTTTCATAGAAAGAAACAGTTCACAACATACGGCATAAATATTAAGACTTAAAGGAGAGGGATTATTGTGGAAAGAAGTTTATCTATGGAGTTAGTACGTGTAACAGAGGCTGCAGCATTATCATCAGCACGTTGGATGGGACGCGGTAAAAAGGATGAAGCAGACGGTGCAGCAACATCAGCAATGCGCGATGTGTTCGATACAATTCCGATGAAAGGTACAGTTGTAATTGGCGAAGGAGAAATGGATGAAGCGCCAATGCTATACATCGGAGAAAAATTAGGTACAGGATACGGCCCACGTGTTGATGTTGCAGTTGATCCGTTAGAGGGAACAAATATCGTAGCAGCTGGAGGCTGGAATGCACTTGCTGTTATTGCGATTGCGGATCATGGTAATTTGTTACATGCTCCTGACATGTACATGGATAAAATTGCGGTTGGACCAGAAGCGGTTGGTGCAGTTGATATTGACGCACCTATTATTGATAACTTACGCGCTGTTGCAAAAGCAAAAAATAAGGATATTGAAGATGTTGTGGCAACAGTTCTAAACCGTCCACGTCACCAAGCAATTATTGAAGAAATTCGTAAAGCTGGTGCTCGTATTAAATTAATTAATGATGGCGATGTAGCTGGAGCGATTAATACAGCATTTGATCGTACAGGTGTTGATATTTTATTCGGTTCTGGTGGCGCACCTGAAGGCGTTCTTGCAGCAGTTGCATTAAAATGTTTAGGTGGAGAAATTCAGGGGAAGCTCCTTCCTCAAAATGAAGCAGAATTAGCGCGTTGCAAAAAGATGGGTATTGAAGATACCAATCGTATTCTTCGTATGGAAGACTTAGTAAAAGGTGACGATGCAATCTTTGCAGCAACAGGTGTAACAGATGGAGAATTACTACGTGGCGTTCAATTTAAAGGAAGCGTCGGTACAACAGAATCCCTTGTTATGCGTGCAAAATCAGGAACAGTTCGTTTCGTTGACGGACGTCACAGCTTAAACAAAAAACCGAATTTGGTTATTAAATAAAAAAGCGGAGGCGGCTCGTTCAGCTCTGACTGGCTAAGGTTCTCTCACACAAAAGGTGCTTTTTGCCTTTAGTGTGGGAGGTTCTTAGACATGAAGAGCTAGCCGCCGGAGCTGGATTAAATAAAAGCGGAAGCAGCTCGATTAGAATGGGAGGGGGATGGAGCTTCTGACGTAGAGGCGCATTTTGCCTCGTAGGAAGACGTGAAGCCACCGACCATTCTAGCTGCTGGAGCTGGATAAATAAAAGGCGGAAATGGCTCGTTCAGCTCTAATCTAGCCATTATCCAAATGCTATAAACAGAGAAAAACGGAAGCAATATAAAAGCGGAGACAACTTTTCTTGTCTTCGCTTCTTGTATTTGTGTTACAACGTATTGATTAAAACTAGACAAAAGGGTTACAATAGTGAATATTACCCTACTTGAACTTATTGCCTTTCATTATTATGTATTTGCCTTCCGTATATTTTCCCTTTACCCATGTGAAAAGAGAATAATGTTAAAGTGTGGTGTCTGAATGAATTTGTCAATTGCAGCATTAGAAAACATGAAATTAAAAGAGTTATATGAGCTTGCGAAAGAATTTAAGATTTCGTATTACAGCAAATTAACAAAGAAAGAGTTAATTTTTGCTATATTAAAAGCTCGTGCAGAAAAAGAAGGTTTCTTCTTTATGGAAGGTGTACTCGAAATTATTCAATCAGAAGGTTTCGGTTTCCTACGTCCAATCAACTATTCTCCAAGCTCAGAAGATATTTATATTTCAGCTTCGCAAATTCGTCGTTTTGATTTGCGTAATGGAGATAAGGTTTCTGGTAAAGTACGCCCGCCGAAAGAAAACGAACGCTACTTTGGATTGCTACAGGTTGAAGCGGTAAATGGGGATGACCCAGAATCTGCAAAAGAACGTGTGCATTTTCCCGCATTAACACCGTTGTATCCAAATCGTCAAATGAAATTGGAGACGGAGCCAAAGAAGCTGTCAACACGCATCATGGATTTAATTGCACCAGTTGGATTTGGACAACGTGGTTTAATTGTTGCGCCTCCAAAGGCTGGTAAAACGATACTATTAAAAGAAATTGCTCATAGTATCACAACGAACCATCCAGAAGCAGAATTAATCGTACTTTTAATCGACGAACGTCCAGAGGAAGTAACGGATATCGAACGTTCTGTTAAAGGTGATGTTGTAAGTTCTACTTTCGATGAAGTACCAGAAAATCATATTAAAGTAGCTGAGCTTGTATTAGAACGTGCGATGCGTCTTGTAGAACATAAAAAAGACGTTATCATTTTAATGGATAGTATTACCCGTTTAGCACGTGCTTACAACCTTGTTATTCCACCAAGTGGACGTACATTGTCAGGTGGTATTGATCCAGCAGCATTCCATAGACCAAAACGATTCTTTGGGGCAGCTCGTAATATCGAAGAGGGCGGTAGCTTAACAATTTTAGCGACGGCACTTGTTGATACAGGGTCTCGTATGGACGATGTCATTTACGAAGAATTTAAAGGAACAGGAAATATGGAGCTTCATTTAGATCGCTCGTTAGCTGAGCGTCGTATCTTCCCAGCGATTGATATTCGCCGTTCTGGTACGCGTAAAGAAGATCTATTAATTCCAAAAGAACATTTAGACAAGCTATGGGGTATTCGTAAAACAATGCGTGATACACCGGACTTTGTTGAAAGTTTCTTACGTAAACTTCGTCAAACGAAAACAAATGAAGAATTTTTACAAAACATTGTTGCAGATTCCAAGAGATATGTAACAACGAAGTAAAGGGAAACGGTGAGACTCGCTTATTTTTATGCTAAGCGAGTTTTTTCATGCCTTTTTGGGAGAGAACCTTAGCCGATCAGAGCTGAACGAGCCACCTGCGCTTTTAGAGATATCCAGCTCCAGTGGCAAGCTCTTCGCATCTAAGAACCTTCCGCCCAAAAGGCAAAGAGCGCCTTGTGTGCGAAAGAACCTTAGCTGGTCAGAGCTGAACGAGCCACCTGCGCTTTTAGGATATCCAGTTCCAGCGGCAAGAATTGTCGGTGACTTCGCGTCTTCCTGCGAGGCAAAAAGCGTCTCAACGTCAGAAGCTCCATCCCCCTCCCATTTTGAGCGAGCTGCTTCCACTTTTATTTTAACAATGCTAAAAACAGGTAGTTGCAAAATGAAGTTAGCCTTGTTATAATTTCATCATATGTGTTTCATCAATATAGTTGTGATTGCAGCTAAAGATGAAAAACTCTGTTTCGAAAATGATTCAGGGCGGAAGGAGATGAAAAGAATGAAAGCAGGAATTCATCCGGATTACAAGAAAGTTGTATTCATGGACACAAACACAGGCTTCAAATTCTTAAGCGGATCTACTAAAGGATCTAGCGAAACGGTTGAGTGGGAAGATGGAAACACTTATCCATTACTAAAAGTTGAGATCAGTTCTGATTCTCACCCATTCTACACTGGACGTCAGAAGTTTGCTACTGCAGACGGACGTGTTGACCGCTTCAACAAGAAATACGGTCTTAAGTAATAAAAACATAAAACAGGCAAGTGTATCTATTCGCTTGTCTGTTTTTTTTGCGAAAATATTAAACCTTTGCCTACTTTGGATAAAAAAAGTAGATGAAAGGAGAGCTCAATGTACTTAATAAATCAAAACGGTTGGATTGAAGTGATTTGCGGGAGTATGTTTTCTGGAAAATCAGAAGAGCTCATCCGCCGCATACGCCGTACACAATTTGCAAAGCAAAATGCAATTGTATTTAAACCATGTATTGATAACCGTTATAGTGAAGAAGATGTTGTATCACATAATGGATTAAAGGTAAAAGCAGTTCCTGTTTCAGCTTCAAAAGATATATTTAATCATATAACAGAGGAAATGGACGTTATTGCAATTGATGAGGTGCAATTCTTTGATGGGGACATTGTGGAAGTGGTGCAAATATTGGCAAATCGTGGCTATCGTGTCATTGTAGCCGGTTTAGACCAAGATTTCCGTGGTCTACCATTTGGACAAGTTCCTCAGCTGATGGCGATTGCCGAGTATGTAACGAAGCTGCAAGCAGTTTGTTCTGTATGCGGATCTCCAGCAAGTCGTACACAGCGTTTAATTGATGATGAACCAGCTTCTTTTGATGATCCAATTATTTTAGTTGGAGCTTCAGAGTCATATGAACCACGTTGTCGTCATTGTCATGCTGTACCTACAAAACAACGATAAGTAAAACTCGCTACATAGAGCGGGTTTTTTTCGAAAATAGATGAAGAGTGGGGGCGAGTTGGCTCCGCTTTTAAATGATATCTAGTTCCGGCGGCAAGCTCTTCGCATCTAAGAACCTTCCGCACAAAAGGCAAAGAGCACCTTTTGTGTGAGAGAACCTTAGCTGGTCAGAGCTGAACGAGCCGCATACGCTTTTAAGTGATATCTAGCTCCAGCGGCAAGAATGGTCGGTGGCTTCGCTTCTTCCTGCGAGGCAAAAAGCGCCTCAACGTCAGAAGCTCCATCCCCCTCCCATTCTGAGCGAGCCGCTTGCGCTTTTAAATATATCTAGCTGCGCCTCCTAGGCCCTTGCGTCTAAGAACCTTCCCCACGAGAAGGTAAAAAACACCTTCTGTGGGGAAGAACCTTAGTCACCGGGCCTAAACAGTCGGCTCCGCTTTTAAATATAATTTGCGTTTTTTTGATTAAGTGCCATATACTATTTGTATTAGATACTAGGATGTTGAGGTGAATGATGTGTTAGATCGTTTGCAAGCTGTAGAAGATCGTTATGAGAAGTTAAACGAATTGTTAAGTGATCCAGAGGTTATTAGTGATTCGAATAAGCTTCGTGAATATTCAAAAGAACAATCTGATATACAAGAAACGGTAGAGGTTTACCGTGAGTATAAAGATGTTCGTGAGCAATTACGAGATGCAAAGGCAATGTTAGAAGATAAGTTAGATGCTGACATGCGTGAAATGGTAAAGGAAGAAGTTTCTGAACTAGAAGGACAAGAGAAGGAATTATCAGAGCGTCTGAAAATTTTACTTGTTCCAAAAGACCCAAACGATGATAAAAACGTTATCGTGGAGGTACGTGGTGCAGCTGGTGGCGATGAAGCTGCTTTATTTGCTGGTGATTTATACCGCATGTATAGCCGTTATGCTGAGGTGCAAGGTTGGAAAACTGAAATTATCGAAGCAAGCTATACAGAATTAGGTGGATATAAAGAGATTATCTTTATGATTAACGGTAAAGGTGCTTTCGCAAAATTGAAATTTGAAAATGGTGCACACCGTGTGCAACGTGTTCCGGAAACAGAGTCTGGGGGACGTATCCATACTTCTACAGCAACTGTAGCTGTATTACCAGAAGCAGAAGAAGTGGAAATCGATATTCATGAAAAAGATGTTCGTGTGGATACATTTGCTTCTAGTGGTCCTGGTGGACAAAGTGTTAATACAACGATGTCAGCGGTACGTTTAACGCATTTACCGACTGGTGTAGTTGTATCTTGTCAGGATGAAAAGTCGCAAATTAAGAACAAAGAAAAAGCAATGAAAGTATTACGTGCGCGTGTTTATGATAAGTTTAGGCAAGAAGCTCAGGCTGAGTATGATCAAAACCGTAAGCAAGCTGTTGGTACGGGAGACCGTTCAGAGCGTATTCGTACGTATAACTTCCCGCAAAACCGTGTTACAGACCATCGAATCGGTTTAACGATTCAAAAGCTAGATCAAATCTTACAAGGTAAGTTAGATGATTTCATCAACGCCTTAGTGATGGAAGATCAAGCGCAAAAGATGGAGGCAGCTGAGTAATGCGTGTCTATGAAGCCCTGAAATGGGCTTCTTCTTTTTTACAGGAAAATGGACGAGATGAAAATGCGGGAGAAATCGTCCTTTGTCATGTATTAAAGACGAACCGAACAGGTTTAATGATGAACATGCGTGAAGACATATCTGAGGAACAAGAGAAGTTTTTTACGGAATTTATCCACAAACACGTTGATGGGATTCCTGTTCAATATATGATTGGATATGAAATGTTTTATGGTCGTTCTTTTTTTGTAAATGAAGAAGTGTTAATACCAAGGCCAGAAACAGAAGAACTTATCGTAGGTGTGCTAGATAGAATCCAGCGTATGTTTGGGAAGCAGGAACTTCATGTAGCTGATATTGGCACAGGAAGTGGAGCCATTTCAATTACACTTGCTTTAGAAAATCAAAATCTTCATGTATATACAGTAGATATTGCGCAAGAATCGATTGAAGTTGCGAAAGAAAATGCGAATGCACTAGGTGCGAATGTAACGTTCTATCATGGCGATTTATTGTCACCATTTTATGAAACGGGACAAAAGTTAGATGTTGTTGTCTCAAATCCACCTTATATTCCAGAAGAAGACTGGAGGGGGCTTTCTCCGGTTGTAAAAGAGCATGAGCCAAAGCGTGCCCTTGTTGGCGGGGAAGATGGACTTGATTTTTATCGCCGCTTTATGGAAGAATTGCCAAACGTCTTGCAAAGCAAAGCGATTGTTGCTTTTGAAGTAGGTATAGGGCAAGGGGAAGATGTGAAAGGATTATTGCAGCAAACATTTCCATATGCTCGTGTAGAAGTTGTTTTTGATATTAACGGAAAAGATCGTATGGTCTTTGCGGAGATGGAGTAAGGGAGAACCTTACTCCTTTTTTTGAGGTCATTGAGAAAGGATATGTTACAAAAATACAGGGAGAAATGCTGCGGTTTAGGTAGTGGGAAAATAGTAAATAAAATTTTATCGGCGCAAATTCGAATATATCGACCATTTCTCACAATATATCGGCGCAAATTCAAATATATCAGCGATTCGACAAAGGATATCGACCAACCAACAAATAATGACAAAAGGTAAGGGCCTGTTGGATCCGATGGAGTGAAAAAGTCCCTGACCGCATTTGTACATGGCTAGATGCTCTCTCCCATTCGAAAAGAAAGCTTTAAATTTTTTCTATAGATTTAGAATTTAATAGTTTAGAAAAAGGCAAGTGTGTCTACACTGTTTACCAGAAGGGACGGTGCAAAGATATGAAAAAACAAGCGATTGCCTATTTTCTTTTATTATTAATTGGTGCACAGCTACTTGTGCAGTTTGGATATATGAAAGCTGATGCAAAGGGGCCTGCAGTGATTCCGAAAGAAGCTGTTCGATTACGTATTTTAGCAAATAGTGATTCAGATAAAGATCAAGCGTTAAAGCGTAAAGTGCGCGATGAAGTAAAGGCGCAAATCGATGGTTGGGTAGCAGATTTGAAATCGTTTGAAGATGCACGTCGTGTCATTCAAAGTCACATCCCGGAAATCGAAAAAACGGTTGCGAAAACATTAAAACGAGAAGGAAGTAAAGAATCGTTTCAAGTTACATTTGGTAAAAACATTAAATTTCCTACAAAGGTCTATGGGAATTTTATTTATCCCGCAGGGGAATATGAAGCAGTGCTTATTTCAATTGGGAAAGGGGAAGGAGCAAATTGGTGGTGCGTGCTATTTCCGCCAATGTGTTTCTTAGATTTCTCTAGCGGATCAGCTGTCAAAAAGGAAGAGCATGTTGTAAAAGCGGAATCAATTGATGAGGAAGAACTGCCAGTAGAAACAGAGGAAGAAAAAGAAGAGGTATCGAAAAAACAAGATAAAGAATTTGTATCGAAACAAAAATCAGAACAAGAGTCACCGAAAAAAGAGGGCGCTTCAAAAGTAGAGACTACTGTGAAAGAAACGAACGAAAAAATTGTACAAGAAAAAAGTGTAAAACAAGAGGAAAAACAAATTGTGGAGAAAACAGAACAACCTGTGGAAAAGAAGCAAAAGATTGAAACAGTAGAAATAGAGGAACAAGAGGAAAAACCAGAAGTGAAATTATTTATTGTAGAAGCATTCTCATCGTTATTTTCTAAATAAGTACTACTTTTAAATCCCTCCTCATATATAGAAATGAGGAGGGATTTGCTATGAAAAAGACTTATTTTGCTACAAAAGGTGATGTTGAAAGATTACATTCTTTTTTCGGACAAGCTAATAAGAAAGATGATAAAATAAATGAGTTATATAAACAATTTATGATTTTGGAAGATAACGGAGAAATCCAGGCTGTGATTGGTTATGAACAAAAAGGGGAGAATGCACTCATTCGTTCTTGTTTGTTCACAACTGCTGTGGATAACGGGACCTTCTTATATTTTTTTGAAATGTTTTTGCAGTATATGAAAGAAAAAAGTATCTGGCAAGTATATTTACTCACAAATCATCCACAATCTGTGGCAATATTTCAGTTTTTTCACTTTACAGCTGTGGAAAAAGATCAAGTTCCAGATGATATTCAGCAACTAGAACATTTTTGTGAAAATATAAAACAGCAGAATGTAATAATACTAAATTGTCAGCTATTAACAAAGTTATCCACTGATTGATCAGGTTTATCCACATTTTGTGGATAAACCTTGTTTGTCTTTTGGATAAATGTCATAGTAAACTAATAATAGACAAGTATTTCATGGAAGAAAAGGGCGTGTGAAAAAATGCATACAAATATGTGGGTTGTGGATAATGTTGTGGAAATAAAAAAAGATTATCCACAATTACAAGAAGCAGCAAGATTATTAAGAGAAAATGAAGCGATTGCCTTTCCTACTGAAACGGTGTATGGACTAGGGGCAAATGCGATGAATGATGAAGCGATTGCGAAAATTTTTGAAGCAAAAGGCAGACCGAGTGATAATCCACTTATTGTCCACATTGGTGCAAAATCGCAATTAGGGGAAATTGTTAGAGAGATTACGCCAGTTGCAGAAGTATTAATGAAGCATTTTTGGCCGGGGCCATTAACGATTATTTTGCCTAAAAAAGACGGGATTTCAGAGAAGGTTACAGCAGGATTAGATACGGTTGGAGTGAGAATGCCGGATCATCCGGTAGCGCTTGCTCTTATTGAAGCAGCGAATGTACCAGTTGCAGCACCAAGTGCCAATCGTTCTGGGCGTCCAAGTCCAACGTTAGCTTCTCACGTATATGAAGATCTGAATGGAAGAATTGCTGGTATTGTTGATGGCGGTGCAACGGGTGTTGGTGTTGAATCAACAGTAGTAGATTGTACAAGTGAAGTGCCAACGATTTTACGTCCAGGTGGTATTACAAAGGAACAATTAGAAGAAGTAATCGGAACCGTTTCTTTGGATCCTGCACTAAAAGATGAAAAAGAAAAACCGAAGGCACCAGGAATGAAATATACGCATTATGCACCGAAGGCACCACTTAGTATTGTGGAAGGGTCTCGTGAGTTTATTCAGCAACTTGTGGATAAGAAGAAAGAAGAAGGCTATACGGTGGGTGTATTAACAACAGAAGAGTATCAACATGTGTATAAAGCGAATGTTGTGCTATCTTGTGGTGTGAGAAGTGATTTAGCGAGCATTGCGACGAAATTATATGATGTATTGCGTACGTTTGATGCAAGTGAGGTAGATGTAATTTTTAGTGAGTCATTTCCGAATGAAGGAATTGGAAATGCGATTATGAACCGTTTAACGAAAGCGGCAGGACATCATATTATTATTGAAGAGTAGGCGGATTAAAAAATTAAAACCTATTTTTTAGGGTGGAAGAGAGCATCTAGCCATGCATAGAAGCGGTCAGTGCCTTTTTTGGCCCCATGTGGAGAGAAAGTTTCACTTTATATAGACGACTTGCATAGATTCTATTTTTCCTCGGATGAGCATATTGTGAAGTAGCACGTCCGAGGAGGGACAAAATGACGGTTGAACAGCTAGTACCTTTAATTATAATGGCATTTGCCTTAGGGATGGATGCATTTTCTGTAAGCCTCGGCATGGGTATGGTAACGCTCAGAATGCGACAAATCCTTTATATCGGTATGACAATAGGGCTGTTTCATATTGTTATGCCGTTTCTTGGTATGATACTAGGTCGCTTTTTATCAGAGAAGTTTGGTCATATTGCGACTGTTGCTGGGGCTATTTTGTTAATTGGATTAGGTTTTTATATTGTGTACGCTGCAATTTTAGAAGGGGAAGAGACAAGATCTGCTCCTGTAGGAATAAGTTTATTGGTATTTGCGTTTGGTGTGAGTATCGATAGTTTTTCAGTGGGGCTTAGCTTAGGAATTTATGGAGCGCAAATGATTGTAACGATTTTATTATTTGGGTTGGTTAGCATGATACTAGCATGGGGTGGCTTACTAATTGGAAGACATGCCAAAAGTTTGCTCGGTACATACGGTGAAGTGCTCGGTGGTATCATTCTTGTTGGGTTTGGACTTACCCTTCTTTTTCCAATGTAATCTTGCTATCATATAAGAAAATGGTAAAACCAATCATCCAATAACCAATCACACTGTTACTTGTTACCAATAACCAATGATAGCGAGAGAGGTCTATGACCATTTTAGACTCCTTTATCTTCTTCTATGAATCCCCTACTTATAATGGTGGGGGATTTTTTATGAGACAAAAAAGACCGGCTTGCGTGATGATGCGTAAGCTGGTCTTTTTTGGTGTGAAATGGTCGAACTTTCCAATGCCCTGCGATTCTGAACGAGCCGCTTCCACTTTTAAACTGGCCTTACAAGCTCGAATTGTTCTCCTAGTTTTGCGTAGTTGTGTCCTGCTAGTCGGCTTACTGGTTTTAGTCCTTCTGCATGAATCCGGCCGTTTTCATATAAATGTTCTGCGACGTGGAAGCGGACAACGCGGCCGATTAGTAGGTCGCATGCTGGAGAGTCTTCTGTTCCACCCAGTGGGATGGCGCGTTCTAATATACATTCCATTCGAATATTCGCTTCTTTTACGCCTGGTACGGAGATGACATCACTTTCGATTGGAGTTAGTTTGGCTAATTCAATTTCACTTTGATTTGGAGGAAGGTTTGCAGCAGTTTCATTGATGGCCTCCACATAAGATTCATCGGAAATATGTACAACAAATTCACCTTTTTCAATGGCATTTCGAGAAGTATCTTTTCGTTCTCCTCCTTTACGTTGCACTGAAACAGAGATGAGCGGTGGATTAGCAGCGACGATATTAAAATAGCTGTATGGAGCGCCGTTTAAAACACCATCTTTTGTTACAGAAGTCACGAATGCTACAGGGCGCGGAATAATACTCCCTGTTAATAATTTGTAATTATCTTTTTCTGTTTGTTCATTTGGATTAATCGAAAGCATATTTGTAATCTCCCTTCCTCGATATGAATACTCTTTGTTTGTTTACAAGATGAGGAGGGGAAATTCCTGCTAAAAAATATTTTTTGGCGGTTTTTGTAAAATTCCCGAAGAAAACTTTACACTTCGGTAAACAAGCTTCCATAACAAGACCATAATGTGTATTTTCTACGCTTTGTCAGGGATACTCTTCAAAGAAAATAACTATTCTCTTTGTTCGGTCTTTCCTTTTCTCCTAAATATACTGACTATTAACATGATTAGAGGTAAAAAAAGCCCAACTGACAACGAATAGGCTATAGTCACTGTAGCGTCGAAGTTTTGTTGTTTTACGACGTCTTCATACATAATGATAGAAAGAACACCTACAATCATCGCTAAAGGTAATACTAATGGGCGATAATATTTCAAATTCAAAATTTGTGTAATACCTAAAACAGAAGCGTAAAAATAAAGAGCCATCTTAAAATAGATTGTAATAAACCACATGATCGCGATTGTTCCTTCGATACGTTGGATAAAATCACCTACGTTTATTTTTCTTGCTAGTATAAAGCTTGGATACGTGTGTCTTGCAGTAGTTTCGGCACCTAAAACCAAAATACTTAAAATTGTGATGATAATAATGACAACTCCCCCAATTATATTTCCAATATAAAACGATTTTCTGGCTTCTTTCGGTTGATTAATTAAGGCAGGAAAAATCATTAATAAAATCACAGAGTTTACAGAAGATGTAGTAATCAAGTGTAAGGATGCTCGTAATATCGTTTTTGTCTCTACCTCAAATACAGGTTGAATATTTTCAAACTTGATTTGTGGAATAAGAAAGATGACTAAAATGATAAAAAGGATAAAGAAAATTGGTATGAATATTTCTGCGGAGCGAGCGATTGTTTCGAGCCCCAGACGTACTCCCATTACCAAAATGAGTATCATCAATAGGTTAAGGGCTAGGGCGGGTGTATTAGGCATCATATGTGTGTTTAAAAAGCTACCATTATAAATCAAAAGAATAGAAGTATAAAGTAATGGCATAGAAACAAAGAAAAGAGACACTGTTTTCCCTAACCATTTTCCAAATAATTGTTCATTGATTTGTACAATAGTCATGTTAGGAAAATTACGAACTAAAGTGTTAAATATCCATATTACAAAAACTCCTATCCCTGTACCCACTAGAGATACAATCCAAGCGTCTTGTTTTGCTTCGACTGCTAATCCTCCTGGAATAATTAAGATAGTCGTACCAATTGTAAATAAAGTTACTAAAGTTAAAAATTGATGTGAATTGATCTTTTCATTTTTCACAATAGGAACCTACCCCATTTTCTCATTAGTTTATACCTACCCAATAGAATTCTTAAAAAGAAAATCTTTTTTAAATAATCCTGAGTAAAAGTTTCACTTTACATTATCTTGTGAGGTTTTGTTATTTCATAAGTATGGTCAGGTTTTAACAGTTCCATAACAATTTCCGTATCCAGTAGAAGATATTCGAGGGGGATTATTTTATTGGATTTTGGTAATGGGGATGCTATACCGTACTTATTGGAAGTTCAAGTATAATTCAAGTTTAATTGGTAAAAATGAACTTGAAAGAACAAGGTCGAGTAATATTTATGCGAAAAATCACCGTAAATTAAGAGATTGTTTTCGTAGGTATTCACTAACATGTTTTTAAATCCTTCGGCTACAAATAACGGTTATGAAGTGAAATAGACTTCAAAATTTATCTCGCATTAACGGACAGTAACACTCCCACCTCAAAATTCAGCGAAAGCAAAGAAGTTAAGTGGGAGATGAACTGTCCGTAAAGGCCCGATTGGTGAGGGCTAATAATCAGTGGGGAAAACCCTCACTGATTAAAGTTTCACTTTATATAAGCGATGAATCAACATTATGAGAGAGGATAAATTGTATGCGTTTTTTTAAGAAACAAAGAAAAAACAGTGTAATGTACTCCTCATTTGAGCAAGAAGATGAAAGTAAGGAAGATAACAAAGTCCTGTTAGAAACAAGTCTCGAAGGAAATATTCAATATGTAAAGAAAATGCTTGGAAATAGTAGCGACATAGTGATTAGGGAAATACAAATTGGTAAAGATGGGTTAATTAAAGCAGGTATTTTCTATACGGATGGATTGGTGGATACGAACTCCATTCAGAACTTTATTTTGGAGTCGCTCATGTTAGATATTCCTATCGAACAGAATCAAACCATATCATCTCAACAGAACGTTTTACAAATATTGAAAGATCGTATTCTTACGGTTGGAGATATAAAAGATGTTACTGAATTCAGGTCTTTATTCAATTCTTTGTTATCAGGGGATGTTATTTTCCTGTTGGATGGCTATGAACAAGGTTTCACAATATGTATGCGTGGGTGGAGAGACCGTGGTGTCATGGAATCCAGTACGGAAACCGTCGTTCGAGGACCTAAAGAAAGTTTTACGGAGAGCTTGCGTACCAATACGGCATTAATCCGCCGAAAAATAAAAGCACCCAACCTTTGGGTTGAATCGAAAATGCTTGGAAGAGTAACCCAAACAGATGTGGCGATCTTGTATATTGATGGGATTGCGAATGATAGAGTTGTCGAAGAAGTGCATAGGCGTCTAAATAAAATTGATATCGATGGGGTTCTAGAGAGTGGTTATATTGAGGCATTGATTGAAGATGAACCGTTTAGTCCTTTTCCGACTGTATTTCATTCGGAACGACCTGATGTGATTGCTGCAGAGCTTTTAGAAGGAAGAATTGCTATCGTAGTGGATGGAACGCCGATTGTTCTAGTTGTCCCGGCACTGTTTGTTTCCTTCGTACAAGCTGCGGAAGATTATTATCAACGTACAGACATTAGTACTCTCATCCGTTTGCTTCGTTTTTTAAGTATTTTTACCGCTCTGCTAGGACCATCCCTATATATTGCCATCACCACGTTTCATCAAGAAATGTTACCAACTCCTCTGTTAATCGGTTTAGCTGCTCAACGGGAAGGAGTTCCCTTTCCTGCATTCATTGAAGCTCTCATGATGGAAGTGGCATTTGAAATCTTACGAGAAGCCGGTTTACGAATGCCAAAGGCTATTGGCCAAGCTATATCTATTGTAGGAACACTGGTAATTGGTACTGCGGCAGTTGATGCGGGAATTGTATCGGTTGCTATGGTAATCGTTGTTGCAGTCACGGCGATTTCAAGTTTTGTGCTCCCCGCATCTACCTTTTCTATGTCTATTAGGATACTCCGTTTCCCAATGATGGTGCTTGCTGCCTCTTTTGGCTTATTTGGGATATTCATTGGGTTTATTGCACTTATTCTTCACTTGTGCAGCTTGCGTTCTTTTGGGATTCCTTATATGAGCCCTTTTGGGCCTTTTATCCGTGAGGACATTAAAGATACGTTTATTCGGGTACCTCTATGGCGGATGTTCTCTCGCCCGCGTTTAATTAGTCAAAAAAATGTTAGACGTGAACAAAATTCAGCTCCGAAACCGCCTCGAAATAAAGTTTAAATGAACATAAAAGTTATCAATTCAAAAAATGTAAAACCTGTCTATTTGGAATTGATAACGTCAGTAATAATACCAATTTCAAGCTTGCAAAAAGGGATAAGTATAGATAGGTATAAAGACTTGACGACTAGATGCCTCTATATCCCTATTTTCTAATCACTCAAAGGAAGAAAGGAGTATACAAAAGTGATGGCTGTTGCTGGAATCTTTGTCATTGTCGCTGCCATTATTGCGATCGATGTTCCTTTTCTGTTAAAAGAAAAATTAAAAGGAGAGTTATGGTTGTTTTCTATTCTTCTATTATTGGGCACTTCGTTAAGCGTTGCAAAAGCCTTGAATATTAAGATTCCCAATCCACTAGATTGGATTACAGCCATTTATAAGCCACTTTATTACGTTATTGAGGAATTATTAAGATGAAAATGATTTTACATGGTTAAAGTTTTTAAGAAATACCACTCAAGAAAGAATAAATGGAGCATTCTCCTTAGATATAAGCATGTATAAATAAATTCGAAAGGTGTTTAATCTATGAAACGCTACTTTACAATGCTTATCATACTGCTTGTATTTCTATTATTTACTACAGGCTGCTGGAATCGTCGTGAATTAAATGAATTGGCCATCACATTGGCCTTAGGGATAGATCGTACAATGAATGGTCAATATCTTGTGACTGCTCAGGTGGTAAATCCAGGAGAAGTAGCTACGACAAAAGGCGGTGGCAGTGGTGGTCGTTCACCAGTAGTTATCTATCAGGCGAAAGGGCAAACCATATTTGAGGCGATCCGAAAAATGACAAAGGACTCCCCGAGGAAAATTTATCCTTCACACCTTCGGATGCTCGTAATTGGTGAGTCATTAGCGAAAAAAGGAATTGGAAAATCGTTAGATCTTCTCTCGAGAGATTGGGAACTACGATCAGATTTTTATATCGCTGTAGCTAAGGGAATGAAAGCAGAAGATGTTTTAAAGGTGCGTACACCTGTAGAAAAAATACCTGCTAATAAATTGTTTAATACCCTTAAGGCCTCGTCAGAAGCATGGTCAGCGACAAGTTTCGTTACATTAGACGAGCTAATTGTAGATATGGTAAGCGATGGGAAACAACCAGTGTTAACAGGAATCTCCTTACATGTAAAAGATGATGAAGAAACAGCTTTAAGTAAACAGAATATAGAAGTGATTGATACTCCTGCTCGAATACTTTTTCAAAACTTAGCGGTATTTGAAAAAGATAAATTAGTGGGTTGGTTAAATGAGAAACAAAGCAAGACGTATAATGTCATTACGAACAATGAGTTAAGTACAGTTGTGAATGTATCGTGTCCAAAAGGAGGGAAATTTGTTTATCAAGTGATGAACTCAAACACGGAAATGAAGGGTAAGATAAAGAATGGAAAGCCGGAGATAGATCTAAATATTCGTGTGAAAGGTAATGTCGGTGAAGTAGCATGCGATATCGATTTAAAAAAAACGGGAGCGATTGAAAAATTAGAGGAGATTTATGAAAAAGAATCGGTGGAATTCTTTAAAAAAGCAATAAAAGAAGTACAGGAAAAATATAAAATAGATATATTTGGATTTGGAGAAGCGATTCATCGAGCTGATCCTAAAGCTTGGAAAAAACTCAAAAAAGATTGGAATGAATATTTCGAGAACCTGCCTGTTAATCTACATGTACAAGGAGAAATCGAACAGGTAGGAACAGTAACTAATTCCTTTTTTGAAAAAATAAAGTAACTTGTTTAGTTTATATAAGGACTGGAGGTTCGAAAATAGCAGTCAAAAATCTATTTAAAATCCTGCAAACGATAGAAAGAGTTTACTCATTTTAAAGAATATTTTTTTATATGAGCGCATAAAAAATTATGTGTGTTTAGCGTAAAATTAAACTTTAAAAAAGTGGTACATAGATTAAAGCTATAAGAACACTAAAAGATCACTAAGCGATTCCTCTTATATAGACCGTTGGTAAAAAGACCAGATTGCTACCACGCAGGAGGGATCATTTTTTTATGGATTTTACTTCTACTGAGTTGGAGACTTTGTGCCTCCCGTCTCTCAACGATTTGAAAAGGAGTAGATCTCAAACTGAAATCTACTCCTCTTTTTAATAAATATCTTGAAATTGAGATAGTTAATTAAAATAAAACGTAAGCGCCAGGTCCAGTTAATGCAACACCAACTGCAATAGCAATTAAGATCATGTTATATTCAAATCCGTTTTGTGTTACCCAGTAGCCATTTTTGCCATGGACTGTAAAGATTGCAACTAGCATTGTACCTATGATAAGTAATGAGCCAACCCAAGTGAAGATACCTGCTGCGAATAAGAATCCGCCTAACAGCTCAGTTGCACCAGCCATAAATGCCATAAATACGCCAGGGCGTAAGCCAATTGATTCCATCCAGCCGCCTGTTCCTTTTAGGCCGTGACCACCAAACCAACCGAATAATTTTTGAGTACCATGACCCATGAATGTAATTCCGATAATAAGACGAATAATAAGAAGACCGATGTCCATCATTTATAAAACCTCCAAAAAAGTTATTTACTTATCTTACGTAAGTAATGATAAATCAGTTACTTACTTTAGTCAAGTAACTTTCGTGGAAAATATGAAGAAAATTTTACAAATCAACAATAAAAAATAAATATGTCGTAAAGACCTCTAGACAAGTGAGAGAAAAAAAGAGAAAATATAAGAAAGAATTAATTCTGATAATTGTTATTCAGACAATCTGAATTGACTGGAATTTTGCAAAGCGATACAATAAGAGTCTATTGGTAATAACGTGATTCTTTTCGAAAGCGTTTTTACAATATAATATTTGAAGTATAAAGTCTTACATGTATCTCAATTATTACTAGGGATTGCCCTATACATTTTCAACCTAATTATAAGGAGGACTATCCTATGTTTAAAAAATTATTTGGCCTTGGTTCAAAAACAAATGCAGAAACAATCGTAGCTCCATTAACTGGAGAAGTGAAAAATATTGAAGAAGTACCAGATCCAGTATTCGCTGGTCGCATGATGGGTGACGGTGTTGCAATCGTTCCAACTGAAGGTGTAGTTGTATCACCAGTGGACGGTGAAATCGTACAATTATTCCATACAAAACATGCTGTTGGAATTAAAGCGAAAAATGGTACGGAAATTTTAATCCACGTTGGTTTAGAAACTGTAAAAATGGAAGGCGAAGGTTTCGAAGCTCACGTATCTGAGGGACAAGCTGTGAAAGCTGGCGATAAATTAATTTCTTTCGATTTAGAATTAATTCGCGAAAAAGCAAAAAGCACAATTACGCCAATCGTTATTACAAACACAGATGCAGCTGAATCTATTCATACAACTGTAGGCATTTCAGCTACAAAAGGTTCAACAGAATTAATGAAAGTTACTATGAAGTAATAGTTTGTTGTAAGGAATCCATTTTATATGAAATGGATTCCTTATTTTATCATTTTAACCGATTCATCCCCCACCTCAAACTTGTTTAGAGGTAGGTGGGGGGGAGTTCAATTCATAGTGGGGCTTTTCGAGTGGATGTTTTCTTCAAGTGTGTTATTATATGTAAGGCACTTGAAACTAGGGTTTCACATATATGTGGATAAGGCGTATTTCTCTTAGAAAAAATAAAAGGAGAAATACGCCTTTTGTATGTTCACATTTCTTTTGTTCCATTGTAATGTACGTTATGATAAATGTAGAACATTCACTATAAGGAGTGAGCTTGGATGAAGCGAGTGTTATTTGTTTGCACTGGAAATACATGTCGTAGCCCAATGGCAGAGGCGTTGCTTCGTCACTATGGGAAAGGGAATTTTGAAGCGAAGTCCGCTGGTGTTTTTGCCAATCCTGGAAGTGATGCATCTTTGTATGCAAAAAATGCATTAGCAGAAAAGGGAATTAAGGCAGCACATGCTTCGCAGCAAATAACGGAAGAATTACTTGAGTGGGCTGATATGGTACTTACGATGACAGAAAGCCATAAGCAACTTGTGATTGGGCACTATCCGAGTGCTGGAAAAAAGGTGTATACATTTTATGAATTTGTAGAGGGTACAAGTAAGGATATTTCAGACCCGTATGGCGGTTCTCTCGCTATTTATCAATCAACATTAGTAGAGATGGAAAAACTTGTACAAACTTTATTGAAAAAACATTCAGAAGGTTAATGTTTCGTGTATAATACGATATTGGAGATGATCTTGCTTGGAATGAGCAAGTAAGTATAAGTGTTTTGCAATCATTTATCAGTGGGGATGAAGAACCTTACTCGATAGAAGTTTTACTAAAATTTTGGAGGGGTCAAAATGAAAGTAGTAGTAGCATCTGATCACGGTGGAATGAATATCCGCAAAGAAATCGTAAGTTTATTAGAAGAACTAAATATTGAATATGTTGATTTAGGATGTGAATGTGAAGCCGGTTCTGTTGATTATCCTGACTTTGCATTTCCAGCGGCAGAAATGGTTGCAAACGGTGAAGTAGACCGTGGTATTTTAATTTGTGGGACAGGTATTGGGATGTCAATTGCAGCAAATAAAGTACACGGTATTCGTTGTGCATTAGTTCACGATACATTTAGTGCAAGAGCAACAAGAGAACATAATGATACAAACATGTTAGCGATGGGTGAGCGCGTAATTGGTGCTGGTTTAGCGCGTGATATCGCAAAAATTTGGCTAACAACTGATTATGAAGGTGGACGTCACGAAAACCGCGTAGGGAAAATTAAAACATACGAAGCGAAGTAATTTTCTATTGGACATACTAATTTATTGAACCAATCTGTGAAAGGAAGAGGCGTCATGACGGAAATAGTAAAAGTGAAAAAGCAGCTACAAACATCGCTTTCTGATTTTCAAAAGCAAGCTTCCCTGCAAAGCGGTCAAATTTTTGTAGTGGGCTGTAGTACGAGCGAAGTGCTCGGAGAGAGGATTGGAACATCGGGAACGATGGAAGTAGCAGAAGCAATTTTTTCTGAGCTAAAACAATTTCAAGCGCAAACAGGTATAGAATTGGCATTCCAATGTTGTGAACATTTAAATCGTGCTTTAGTAGTTGAAAGAGAAGTGACAATGAAGTATCAACTTGAAATTGTAACCGTTACGCCCGTTAGATCAGCTGGTGGCGCATTAGCAACATATGCATATCATTATCTAAAGGATCCTGTAGTAGTGGAGTTTATAAAAGCAGATGCAGGTATGGATATCGGTGATACTTTTATTGGTATGCATTTAAAACATGTTGCAGTTCCAATCCGCACAAGTGTAAAAGAGATTGGAAGTGCACACGTAACGATGGCCAAAACACGCGCGAAACTTATTGGTGGTGCGCGTGCTGTGTATGCAGCAGTAGAAGAAACAGTTACTTGTAGCTAAAGATAAAGTGAAGGCCTTTCATCAGTGGGGATATCCCCTACTGATGAAAGGCCTTCACGAATTGTGCTTTTATAGGCAGCTATCTGTTATCTCCCCTTTGCATCTTTAGGTAGAGCGCTTGGGATGAAGAAGAAACAGAAATGTAGTATCTCATATAAAGAGGTATGTAGTCTGACCTTATAAAGGATAAAAAGAAAAGACCAAACTCGATCTTTTTTTTCTTTTATGATATAGAAAGTCATGTTAGAATGTAGTTGAAAACATGAAGGTTCTAAAGAATTACAACTTGAATTTTCGTTTTTTTCTCAATAAATAAGAAAAAATTATCGGGAATCAGTGTAATTCGTTCAGAAAAGGGGGATTTTGGTGGATCATTTAAAACGTCAAGATGAAAAGGTATTTGCTGCAATTGAAGCAGAACTAGGAAGACAACGTTCAAAAATTGAATTAATCGCTTCAGAAAACTTCGTAAGTGAAGCTGTAATGGAAGCACAAGGTTCTGTTTTAACAAACAAGTATGCAGAAGGATATCCTGGTAAACGTTACTACGGCGGTTGTGAGCATGTAGACGTAGTAGAGGATATTGCACGTGATCGCGTAAAAGAAATCTTTGGTGCAGAGCATGTGAACGTTCAACCACACTCTGGTGCACAAGCGAATATGGCTGTATACTTCACGATTTTAGAGCAAGGCGATACAGTACTTGGTATGAACTTATCCCACGGTGGTCACTTAACACACGGAAGCCCTGTTAACTTCAGTGGGGTACAATATAATTTCGTAGAATATGGCGTAGATGCTGAATCACATCGCATCAATTATGATGATGTGTTAGCAAAAGCAAAAGAACATAAACCAAAACTAATCGTTGCAGGTGCAAGTGCTTACCCTCGTGTTATCGATTTCAAGAGATTCCGTGAAATCGCAGATGAAGTTGGTGCATACTTAATGGTAGATATGGCACATATCGCAGGTTTAGTTGCAGCAGGCTTACATCCAAACCCAGTGCCACATGCACATTTCGTTACAACAACAACACATAAAACATTACGTGGCCCACGTGGCGGTATGATTTTATGTGAAGAAAAATTTGCAAAGCAAATTGATAAATCAATCTTCCCTGGTATTCAAGGTGGCCCACTTATGCACGTAATTGCTGCGAAAGCTGTTGCATTCGGTGAGGCACTTCAAGATGACTTTAAAACATATGCACAAAACATCATTAATAATGCAAATCGCTTAGCGGAAGGTCTTCAAAAAGAAGGACTTACACTCGTTTCTGGTGGAACGGACAACCATCTTATCTTAATTGATGTTCGTAACTTAGACATTACAGGTAAAGTAGCAGAGCATGTATTAGATGAAGTTGGTATTACAGTGAACAAGAACACAATTCCATTTGAAACAGCAAGCCCATTTGTAACAAGTGGTGTACGTATCGGTACAGCAGCAGTAACATCTCGTGGCTTCGGTCTAGAAGAAATGGATGAAATCGCATCAATCATTGCTCATACATTAAAAAATCATGAGAATGAAGCTGCACTAGAAGAAGCACGTAAGCGTGTAGAAGCATTAACAGATAAATTTCCAATGTATACAGATCTATAATAGATTAGATGAAGACTGCTGAAGCATATATTGTTTCAGCAGTTTTTTTTCATTTGAAACAGGGATTCGTAATAGATGGTTTTTTAGAATACTTTCTATAAGTCAGAGTTTTTAATATGGAAGATATAGAACTGCAGTTTTCTCGGCCTGCGAATAGCAAGATAAATGACCTGAAAAGAACGCTAAGATAATAAATTCTTTTGGGAGTCCAGTATAGGAGAGCGTAGTAGATAAGCGAGGACATATATAACTTGTGAAGTATGTATACAAATGGTGAATAAATTTTGGATATATAATGAAGGATAGGGCTTCCATAATTGGTAAAGATATTAGGTAGGTTCATGATGAATTTAATATTTTTCCAAATTTGCCCTTGAATATTAGTAGCGTTTTCTTTACAATCGTAAATAGTGTAAAACGGCGTGTGCGCACGCATGAATATCATCTGAAGGAGAGATTCACATGGGAAAACTGTATGTATTTGATCACCCGTTAATTCAACATAAGATTACATATATTCGCGATAAAAATACAGGTACTAAAGAATTTCGTGAATTAGTGGATGAAGTAGCAAGCTTAATGGCATTTGAAATTACACGCGACCTTCCACTTGAAGAAATCGAAATTGAAACACCTGTAAGCAAAGCGAAAACAAAAGTGATCGCTGGTAAAAAGCTTGGTCTAATTCCAATTTTACGTGCAGGCTTAGGAATGGTAGATGGGATTCTGAAATTAATCCCAGCAGCAAAAGTAGGACACGTTGGTTTATACCGTGACCCGAAAACATTGCAACCGGTAGAATACTATGTGAAACTTCCAACGGATGTAGAAGAACGTGACTTTATCGTACTTGATCCGATGTTAGCAACAGGTGGTTCTGCAGCTGAAGCAATTAACTCTCTGAAAAAGCGCGGTGCGAAGCAAATTAAATTAATGTGTATCGTAGCTGCCCCAGAAGGAGTAAAAGTAGTACAAGAAGAACATCCTGATGTTGATATTTATGTAGCGGCATTAGATGAGAAATTAAATGACCATGGTTATGTTGTTCCAGGTCTTGGCGATGCTGGTGACCGTTTATTTGGAACGAAGTAAGACAACAGACGAGAGGGATTCCCTACTCGTCTTTTTTTTTATGGGAAGATGAAGAATGGGGGAGGGGGATAAGTTTATATAAAATGGTATTTTTTGTATATACAACATAACTTGCATATATATCACATATAATATAGAAGTCTAACTTCTATGAAACACTATACTATAGAAGAAAAACGTTATATCCCAAAAATGTAATAGTGACAAACTTGTGAACTTTTTCTTCTATTATAAGAGGAAAACTTCTAGAAATTGCATATCTTTCACCAGTATTTTGAAGGGGAACGTTTTCATTTTTGGAAGGAAATAACTAATACTCAAATTTTTTGATTTTTTACGATTTCTCGTTGACAGTGCTAATACCCTATTGTATGCTAACAACGGGGATAGATGGTAGGGCTTTCAGTGACAAAATTACATCTATTCCGTGACGAAAAAGTAAACTTTTTATTTTGTATAGGATTTATGCAAAAAAATGAGTTATTATTAACACATCGTGAATGAGGGTTACATATTGGAGGGATGAATCCTTGCAAAAAAACGATCGCAACCCGGTAAAAGCGTATGCTTTAATGTCAGGTATTCTTGCTCAGTTAGTCGGTTCCATTCTTGTTGGAATCTTTGGTGGGCAATGGATTGATAGTAAGGTTGGAACGTTTCCATTGTTTCTCATTATAGGCTTATTGCTAGGATTAGGAACAGGGATTTACGCAATGATTCGACTCATTCGACATTACTATTCGGGAGAGCAATGATGATAGACGTACATGGACTTGTCCAAAGACAAAAGAAATATATGTACTACTTGCTTGCGCTTCTTGTGCTAGGATGGGGATTTACCTCTTACAAGGATGTATTTCTTGGGCTGATTATCGGAACGATTTTCAGTTTTCTTAGTTTGCGCATCATTGCACGTAGAACAGACAAGCTATTAGATCGCGTTACCAATGGAGAAAACGTGAAATTTAAAGCAACGGCTGTAAGTACATATTCGAGATTTGCCACGATTGGGTTATTAATTTTATTTGCAGCGAAATATCAGCATTTAATTGCGATGTGGAGCTTAGGTGTAGGATTGCTGACAGGATATCTTGTCATGATCATAGATTTTCTTTATTTAGAGTATAAGAGCAGGGAAGAGAGGTGAATTACTAGTGGAACACGGTAAATTAGTTGAATTTCTAGGTTTAACGTTCGATTTATCATCAGTTATGATGGTCACTGTTGCAGCAGTTATTGTTTTCTTAATCGCTGTTATTGGAACTCGCAGCTTAGCTCTTCGTCCTACGGGAATGCAAAACTTCTTGGAATGGATTTTAGACTTCGTGAAAGGGATCATTAATAGTACGATGGACTGGAAAACAGGTGGGCGCTTTTTAACACTTGGCGTCACACTTATGATGTTTATTTTCGTATCAAACATGCTAGGTTTACCATTCATGTATTCAACAACTGAGGCTGGTGAACACATTGCATGGTGGAGATCGCCAACGTCTGATCCAGCAGTTACATTAACATTAGCCGTGATGGTAGTTACCCTCACCCATTATTATGGAATTAAGATGAAGGGTACAAAAGAATATATCAAAGGTTATTTCCAACCTATGAAGTTCTTATTTCCTTTAAAGGTTATTGAGGAATTTGCTAACACATTAACGTTAGGTCTTCGTCTATTCGGTAACATTTATGCAGGTGAGATTTTGTTAGGATTACTTGCTAAATTAGGTGGAAGCGGAGCAGTACTTGGAGCATTAGGTGCGATTGTACCAATGTTGGCATGGATGGGATTCAGTGTATTCGTTGGTTCAATCCAAGCGTTTATCTTTACAATGTTAACGATGGTTTATATGGCTCATAAAGTAAGTCATGACCATTAATATACTTTAATAAGTAAGTAAAAAAATCTATTTTTTTTATAATACAAAGGAGGACAAATTAAATGAGTTTAGGTGTAATCGCAGCTGCAATTGCAATTGGTTTATCAGCATTAGGTGCAGGTATTGGTAACGGTCTTATCGTATCACGTACAATCGAAGGTGTTGCTCGTCAACCAGAATTAAAAGGCGCACTTCAAACAATTATGTTCATCGGGGTTGCATTAGTTGAGGCACTTCCAATCATCGGTGTAGTTATCGCATTCATCGTAATGAACAAATAAGGGAGACTCCCCTTACATAGATGGCGAAGAGTGTTTTTAGACTTTCTTCGCCATTGCTTTATGAACGAAATGTATGTCTTTTTTTTTCATATGGTCAAATTAGATATCTCGAAGGGAGTGAATCCTTGTGCCAACTTTAATGTTAGGAGCTGCCATTCCATTTGGAACAATCGCTTATACATTGCTAGTTTTCCTAATTTTATTAGTAATGCTACGTAAATTTGCTTGGGGTCCTTTGATGGGAATTATGAAGGAACGTGAAGAGCATGTTGCTAGTGAAATCGACGCTGCAGAACAAAATAATGCAGAGGCGAAAAAGTTAGTAGAAGAACAACGTGAAATGTTAAAACAATCACGTGTTGAAGCACAAGAGTTAATCGAAAGAGCGAAAAAACAAGCAGAAGAGCAAAAAGATGGTATTGTTGCCGCTGCAAAAGAAGAAGCAGAATCTATTAAAGCATCTGCTGTACAAGAAATTCAACGCGAAAAAGAGCAAGCAATTGCTGCTCTGCAAGAACAAGTCGCTTCTTTATCTGTTCAAATTGCTTCTAAAGTAATTGAAAAAGAATTAAAAGAAGAAGACCAAGTGAAGTTAATTCGCGATTATATTAAAGAAGTAGGAGAAGCGCGATGAGCAATGAGATTGTAGCAAAACGTTATGCTGTCGCTCTTTTTCAAATTGCAAAAGAAAAACACGTATTAGAAATGTTTGAAGAGGAATTACGCCTTGTACAAAACGTTTTTGTAAAGAACGGAGAACTACATAGCTTTTTAACACAACCAAACATTTCAAAGGAGCAGAAAAAAACGTTCCTTTCTAACGTATTCTCTTCTGTTTCTGAATCAATTTTAAATACGTTATATATTTTAATTGATAACAAACGCATTGAAATTCTACCTGAAATTGCAAATGAATATGTAGTTCTTGCTAATGATGAACGTAACGTTGCTGATGCAACTGTATATTCAGTTCGTCCTCTATCAGAAGATGAAAAGCTTAGTATTGCAGAATCATTTGCTAAGAGAACAGGGAAAGATGCAATTCGTATTAAGAATGTTATAGATGAAGATTTACTAGGCGGCATTAAAGTACGCATCGGAAATCGCATTTATGATGGTAGTTTACAAGGAAAGTTAGCACGTATTCAGCGTGAACTTATGAAGAATAGATAGGGGTGAAGCACATGAGCATCAGAGCTGAAGAAATTAGCGCACTGATAAAGCAACAAATCGAGAACTATCAGTCTGAAATCGAAGTTAGTGATGTTGGTACAGTTATCCAAGTTGGTGACGGTATCGCACGTGCTCATGGTCTTGATAACGTTATGGCTGGTGAACTTGTAGAGTTCTCTAACGGCGTTATGGGACTAGCACAAAACTTAGAGGAAAACAACGTAGGTATTATTATTTTAGGACCTTACACAGAAATCCGTGAAGGTGACGAAGTTCGTCGTACTGGTCGCATCATGCAAGTACCAGTAGGGGAAGAACTAATCGGTCGTGTTGTAAACCCATTAGGTCAACCAGTAGACGGTTTAGGCCCAATCAATACAACAAAAACTCGTCCAATCGAAAGTCCAGCACCAGGTGTAATGGATCGTAAATCTGTTCATGAGCCACTTCAAACAGGTATTAAAGCGATTGACGCTCTTGTACCAATTGGTCGCGGTCAACGTGAGTTAATCATCGGTGACCGTCAAACTGGTAAAACAGCAGTTGCACTTGATACAATCTTGAATCAAAAAGATGAAGATATGATTTGTATCTACGTTGCAATCGGACAAAAAGAATCTACAGTACGTAATGTAGTAGAAACACTACGTAAGCATGGTGCATTAGATTACACAATCGTTGTAACTGCATCAGCTTCTCAACCAGCTCCATTATTATACTTAGCTGCTTACGCTGGTGTAACAATGGGTGAAGAATTCATGTACAACGGAAAACACGTATTAGTAGTATATGATGACTTATCAAAACAAGCAGCTGCTTACCGTGAGCTGTCATTACTATTACGTCGTCCTCCAGGTCGTGAAGCATATCCAGGGGATGTATTCTACTTACATTCTCGTTTATTAGAACGTGCAGCAAAATTAAGCGATGCAAAAGGCGGCGGTTCTTTAACAGCTCTACCTTTCATCGAAACACAAGCAGGGGACGTATCAGCTTACATCCCAACAAACGTAATCTCTATTACAGATGGACAAATCTTCTTACAGTCTGACTTATTCTTCTCTGGCGTACGTCCAGCGATCGATGCAGGTACTTCAGTATCTCGTGTTGGTGGATCTGCTCAGATTAAAGCGATGAGTAAAGTATCAGGTACACTTCGTCTTGACCTTGCATCTTACCGTGAGTTAGAAGCGTTCGCTCAGTTCGGTTCTGACCTTGATAAAGCAACACAAGCGAAATTAAACCGTGGTGCTCGTACAGTTGAAGTATTAAAACAAGGATTACACAAACCACTGCGAGTAGAGAAACAAGTTATCATTCTTTACGCTCTAACACGTGGATTCCTAGATGATATTCCAGTAGCAGACATCACTCGTTTTGAAGAAGAATTGCATGCTTGGTTAGATTCAAATGCAGCTGACCTATTAAACGAAATCCGCACAACGAAAAAACTTGCGGATGACGACAAATTTGCAGCAGCAATCAATGGATTTAAGAAAGTATTCGTAGCTTCTGAATAATGATAAAAAGCGAAGGTGGCTTGTCCAGAAGGGGAGGGCATTGGAACTCCTGACAAAGAGGCGCTTTTTGCCTCGCAGGAAGGGGTGAAATGACCGACCCTTCTAGCCACCGCAGCTAGATTGAATAAAAAAGCGGAAGCGGCTCGTGCCGCTGAAACTAAATGATATAAACAGGCAACTCTTACAGGGATTGCTAACGGTTATGTAAAGGAAAAGAGTAGGTGCACCTATTCTTTTCCTTCAATCATGAGCAAGAAGATCTTGCAACGTAGATTAGAAAGATGAACGAAAGGGATTCTTACTAATCGTGCCAACTTCCGGAAAAAAGGTGGTGAAAACCTGTGGCATCTTTACGCGATATAAAAGCGAAAATTAACTCGACTAAGAAAACGAGTCAAATTACGAAAGCGATGGAGATGGTATCTGCATCGAAATTAAACCGTGCAGAACAAAATGCTAAATCTTTCGTTCCGTATATGGAAAAGATTCAAGAAGTCGTAGCGAGTATTGCGCAAGGTAGCAAAGGAATCAATCATCCAATGTTAACAGCGCGCCCTGTAAAACGTACAGGATACATCGTTATTACATCTGATCGCGGACTAGCAGGTGGTTATAACAGTAACGTATTACGTGCGGTAAGTAACGTAATTCGTGAACGTCATAATATGGATTCAAACCAATATTCAATTATTGTGCTTGGACGACTAGGACGTGATTATTTAAAACGTCGCGGCTTTAACATCATTGATGAAGTAGTTGGATTATCTGACCACCCATCATTTACAGATATTAAAGACCTTGCTTCTCGAGCAATTGCGATGTTCGCAGATGGTGCTTATGATGAGCTGTATATTTACTACAACCATTACGTAAGTAAAATTTCACAAGAAGTAACGGAAAATAAAATTTTACCGCTTACGGACGTGACGTCTGACAAACCGACGACAGCTTATGAGTTTGAACCTTCTGAGGAAGATATCTTAAAAGTATTATTGCCACAATACGCAGAAAGCTTAGTGTACGGTGCATTACTAGATGGTAAAGCAAGTGAACACGCGGCGCGTATGACAGCAATGAAAAGTGCTACAGACAACGCAATGGAAGTTATCGATACACTTACACTTTCATTCAACCGTGCTCGACAAGCAGCGATTACGCAAGAAATTACAGAAATCGTTGGTGGAGCGGCAGCGTTAGAATAGTAATATAAAGCGGAGCCGACTGTTTAGCCCCGCCGGCTAAGGTTCTTTCCCACAGAAGGTGCTTTTTACCTTCTCGTGGGGAAGGTTCTTAGACGAAAGGGGCTAGGAGGCAAAGCTAGATTGTAATAAAAAGCGGAGGTGGCTTGCCCAGAAGGGAAGGGGTGAAATGACCGCCCCTTCTAGCCACCAGAGCTAGATTCATAAAAAACGGAAGTGGCTCTTTCGGAAGAGTCGCCCAAGCTACATTAATAAAAAAATGAAAGCCGACTGCTCATAGAAAGCTGGCTAATTTAAAGAAAGCTAGGAGGGAACCCGATGAATAAAGGGCGCGTTACGCAAATCATGGGTCCGGTTGTAGACGTTAAGTTTGACGGCGGAAAGCTACCTGAAATCTACAATGCCCTTAGAATTAAAAAAGATGAAGTTAACTTAACTTTAGAAGTTGCGCTTCACTTAGGTGATGACACAGTTCGTACGGTTGCGATGTCTTCTACAGATGGACTTGTTCGTGGCACAGAAGTAGAAGATACTGGTAAACCAATTTCTGTTCCAGTTGGTGATGCAACACTTGGTCGTGTATTTAACGTATTAGGTGATGCAATTGACTTAGATGGTGAAGTTGCAGCGGATGTACGCCGTGATCCAATTCACCGTCAAGCACCTGCATTCGAAGAGTTATCTACGAAAGTAGAAATTCTTGAAACTGGTATTAAAGTAGTAGACTTACTTGCACCATACATTAAAGGTGGTAAAATCGGTCTATTCGGTGGTGCCGGTGTAGGTAAAACAGTATTAATCCAGGAGTTAATTAACAACATCGCACAAGAGCACGGTGGTATTTCTGTATTCGCTGGTGTAGGTGAGCGTACTCGTGAAGGTAACGACTTATACCACGAAATGAGCGATTCTGGCGTAATCAAGAAAACAGCGATGGTATTCGGACAAATGAACGAGCCACCTGGTGCACGTCAACGTGTTGCGTTAACAGGATTAACAATGGCTGAACATTTCCGTGATGAGCAAGGACAAGACGTACTACTGTTCATCGATAACATCTTCCGTTTCACGCAAGCGGGTTCTGAAGTATCTGCCCTTCTTGGTCGTATGCCATCTGCGGTAGGTTACCAACCAACACTTGCAACAGAAATGGGTCAATTACAAGAGCGTATTACATCTACAAATAAAGGGTCTATCACGTCTATCCAAGCGGTATATGTACCAGCCGATGACTATACTGACCCAGCACCAGCTACAACGTTCGCTCACTTAGATGCAACAACAAACTTAGAGCGTCGTTTAACACAAATGGGTATTTACCCAGCGGTAGATCCATTGGCATCTACATCTCGTGCGCTTTCTCCGGAAATCGTAGGAGACGAGCATTACGAAGTAGCGCGTCAAGTACAGCAAACACTTCAACGTTATAAAGAACTTCAAGATATCATCGCTATCTTAGGTATGGATGAGTTATCTGAAGAAGATAAGTTAGTTGTACATCGCGCTCGTCGCATTCAATTCTTCTTATCACAAAACTTCCACGTAGCGGAGCAATTTACAGGTCAAAAAGGTTCTTACGTACCTGTAAAAGAAACAGTTCGTGGTTTCAAAGAAATTCTAGAAGGTAAATACGATGACCTTCCAGAAGATGCATTCCGTCTAGTTGGTGGTATTGAAGAAGTTATTGAAAACGCGAAGAAAATGATGGCGTAAGGCCTTAGGAGGGACGAATTATGAAGACATTTCCAGTCAGTATTGTAACTCCTGATGGACCGGTTTACGAAAAAGAAGTAGAAATGGTAAGCGTGAAAGCAGAAAGTGGGGAAATGGGGATCTTACCAGGTCACATTCCAACTGTTGCACCTCTAAAAATTAGTGCGGTTCGTTTAAAGAATGGCGGTCACACTGATTATGTAGCGGTAAGCGGTGGCTTTATCGAAGTTCGTCCAGATAAAGTAACAGTATTAGCACCATCTGCTGAAGAAGCAAACCATATCGATATTCATCGTGCAAACGAAGCGAAGCGTCGTGCTGAGCAACGTATGCAAGATAAACAAGTACATGTTGACTTCAAGCGTGCAGAACTTGCACTAAAACGTGCGGTTAACCGTTTGAACGTTTCCGATATGAAATAAAAAAATCCGTAAAGGTTCATTCCTTTACGGATTTTTTATTATATCTTGGATAGAAGAGAGCTGAAAATTACACATCCTAAAAATTATTATAAAAAAGAAGATACTACTTTTTAAAAAAACCCCAAGCATAAACATTAATTGTTCATGCTTGGGGTTTTTTGTAGGAATTTCATAAATTCTTTACCGCTTAGTGGTTTGCTAAAGTAATAGCCTTGCATATATTTACAACCATTGTTTTGTAAGAATTGGAGTTGTTCTTTTGTTTCAATTCCTTCTGCAACAACAGAGAACTTTAATGTATTGGCAAGTGAAAGAATTGTTGATACAATCGCTTTTTCTTCTTCGCGATGTTCAGCCATTTGTGTAAATTCTCTTGGTACTTTTAATGTATCAATTGGGTAAAGAGATAGATAGGCAAGTGATGAGTAGCCTGTACCAAAGTCATCGATTGATGTTTGAATTCCGTATTCTTTCAATTGTCTTAGCTTTAATAAAGTTTCTTCTTCATCTATCATTGCGATTCGTTCCGTTAATTCGAGTGTTAAAAATTTTGGTTCTAAGTTTGTTTCTTGCAGTATATTTAGAATTACATCAATTAAGTTATCCTGCTGAAATTCTTTTGCTGATAAATTAACGCTCATGTTTAAATCGCAATAACCGAATCTATGCCACACTTGTAGTTGTTGACAAGCTTGTTTTAACATCCAGTGACTGAGTGGGATCATTTGTATCGTTTCTTCCGCTATTGGAATGAACTCATACGGAGAAATCATTCCTAGTTCCGGATGTTGCCAACGAATTAACGCCTCTGCACCGATTATCTTTTTTGTGACGACATCAATTTGTGGTTGGTAGACGATAGAGAATTCATGATTTGCTAAGGCAAGCGGTAAGTCTTTTTCAATTCTCGCTCTTCGCTCCATCTTCTCATATAGTTCTTTCGTATAAAAAGAACTACCATTTTTTCCTTTATGTTTTGTTTCATACATCGCCATATCGGCGTGCTGCAAAATAGACATTGCATCCTCACCATCTTCTGGATAGATAGCGATACCGATACTTGGTGAGATTTGCAGTAGATGATTTTCAATTTCAAATGGTTCATTCATCAATGATAAAATGTTATCTGCAATTCTTTGTACTTCAGAGTCTTTCTCATAGTCTTCTATGAGAAGTGTAAACTCATCTCCAGCAAGCCTTGCAATCTTCACATTTGGTTTTGAAATTCGCTTCAATCGTTTTGCGACAGCAATTAAGAGAAGGTCTCCTACCTGGTGTCCAAGGGTATCATTTATAATTTTAAAGCGATCTAAGTCAAGAAACATAACTGCAAAGGAACCTTTTTCTTTTTTTGCTCTTATAATGGCAGATTCAAGGTATTCCTGGAAAGCACGGCGATTTGCTAGTTCAGTTAATGTATCATGATATGCTAGGAAGTTAATTTGCTTTTGTTGTTGTATACTTTCTGTAATGTCTTTAAGCATCAAATAAATCCCTGTAATATGCTCCTTTAAAATAATAGGAACAGCTGTAACGTGTAAATAATAAATATCTCTGTTTTTATGATATGCTCGTATATCTAAAGAAATAGAATGTCCTTGTTTTACATGACGAAATGCATCGATTACCTTTTGTAAATCTTTTTCATAAATGAGGGAATGACAAGGTTTGTGAAATAACTCATTTGTTTGATAGCCAAGCAATGTAGTTCCCGCGTTATTGACATTTAAAAAATTCCCATGTAAATCTAACGTGAAAATTGGATCCGGATGATGTTCATATAAAGATTTAAACATTTGCTTACTTTGAAACAATTTATTTTTTTGATCCACTAAATCTTTTGTACGTAGTTCAATTTGTTTTTCTAGTTCTAAATTAAAATGCATCTGTTTTAGTAATAGCACTTTATTTTGTCTTCGTACTAACATATGACGAATCAATAAGAAGAAAAATGTGAGAATAAATCCGGTTACTAAAACGGGTGCAAAAACGTGCTCTACCAATATAAAAATACTAAGTACAGTTACGGATATATATGGTAATGATAAACGGATTGCTTCACCAGCTTGTGGTGTTAAAAGTACTTGCTCATGTTTCTTAGTCTTTTTTGTGTGAAGTACGCATGCAATCGTAATCATCATAAGTACAACTTGATAAATTGGTGCGACCGTAAACATGGAATATTCTGGTGCTGAGTATTTGATATACATATAAATAGAATCTGTACCTGCATATAAAATAAGAGAGATTCCAAGTAGCGTGGCAACCTGTTTTGAAATGAGTGATAGCGGCCGAAATAATAAGTGAATTCCTATTAATACAAATAGTAAATTTGCCATCGGATACATAAGTTGAACAACCATATTGATGAGAGATAAGGTGAATATATGGATAGCTTGTTCAATGAGAAGGTAATAACTTAAAGTGAATTGTGCAGTCACAATGATACAAATGTCACATAGCGTGAAAAGTTTCTCCCATATATTTTTGTTGTGAATCATTTCGTATAAAAAGGCAGATACAAAGCTTATTACAAATAGTGAATAAAAAATATCAGATGGATCAACAAATGTGTAATAATCATTTAGAATAAGTCGTTGATAAAAAACGATTATATCACCGATGCTATAAAGTATTGTGCCGATTGTTACTAACATCCAAAATGTATGAGCTTGTTTATCTGTATTTAATGAAAAGTAAAATAAATAACTACTCATCATCATGTTAAGAAAAATGGTAGTAATACCCGCTATGATTTGGAACGGAACTGAGTATCCGGAAAAAAAGAGTAAAGCTATATAGTGAATTATAAAATATAATAATAAAGAGCTTATAAGGATAGTTACATGTGTTTGTTTCTTTGTTTTCACTGAAGTCACCCGCGATATAGACGAGTATAAATCGTCCTTTTCTATTTTCTAGAGGGAATTGCTTGATACGTATATGCAGTTTCCATATTTTATTTTACACATTTATCACAAATTGTAAAAATGAAGAGAAATATGAGATTTCATTAAACTAGTTCAAATTACTGTCAACCAAGTAATATAAGGAGAAAATTTGCCTTACGTTACTTGGTTTTTCTTTTTCCCAATATATCGACATAGGAATTTGAAGTTTGCTATAATGAGGTTAATAGTCGCATTATTTAGAAAAATTTAAAAATAATAAATGATGCAGGTTAGACATATTGTTTACTAAGTGAACTTGTTCTTAATTTAGGGGGGGAGGGTTTCAGGGTGGCGAATGTATATGAAAATAGTTATATGATTGTTGGGATCTTTTTACTATTGGGTATATTGCTACCGATAGTGGCTCTTACGTTAGGAAAGTTGCTGCGCCCACATAAACCAAGTGCAGCGAAGGCAACGACGTACGAAAGCGGAATTGAACCTTATCATGATGCGAATGTCCGTTTTCATGCTCGTTATTATATTTTTGCATTATTGTTTGTCATTTTTGATGTGGAAACCGTATTTTTATATCCGTGGGCCGTTGCCTATGACAAGCTTGGTTTGTTCGCGCTTATTGAAATGTTAATCTTTGTCATTATGTTGCTTGTTGGTTTGGCGTATGCTTGGAAAAAGAAGGTGTTACAATGGCTATAAATTTCGAAGAGTTACATCCACAGGAACGGGCGGAATTAGAGAGGAACATCTTTTTTACAACATTAGAGCAGGTGAAGGGGTGGGCGCGTAGTAATTCTTTATGGCCAATGACATTTGGGCTGGCATGTTGTGCGATTGAAATGATGGGAGTTGGCTCATCTCATTATGATTTAGACCGGTTTGGATCATTTTTTCGGACATCGCCGAGGCAATCAGATGTCATGATTGTTTCAGGAACAGTGACAAAGAAAATGGCACCAATTGTGCGTCGTTTATACGATCAAATGCCAGAACCGAAATGGGTTATTGCGATGGGGTCCTGCGCAACAGCAGGCGGTCCATATGTGAATTCGTACGCTGTTGTGAAAGGAGTGGACCAAATCGTACCGGTAGATGTGTACATTCCAGGGTGTCCTCCGAACCCAGCTGCTTTAATTTATGGGATTAATAAATTAAAAGAAAAGATTCGTTACGAAGCAAAGACTGGAAAGCAGGTGACGAATAGATGAGTGATCCGAATAAAGAGATAGAAGATATGAAAAAAGCGGCCGCAAGACATGCAAAAGAAGAAGCTCGGAAACGGTTAGCCGCTAAACATGAGGAGGAAATGTCTAAAACTGAGGTACAAGAAGAAAAAGAGAAAGCGCTACCAAAAGGTGAGGAGATAAGTATAGAGGAAGCAAAAGCGGCAGCGTTAGCGAAGCAGAAGGCGTCAGAAGGCGAAGAAATATCAGAAGAGGACAAAGCGAAAGTGAAGGCAAAAGCGGCAGCAGCAGCGAAAGCAAAAGCAGCCGCGTTAGCGAAGCAGAAGGCGTCAGAAGGCGAAGAAATATCAGAAGAGGACAAAGCGAAAGCGAAGGCAAAAGCGGCGGCAGCAGCGAAAGCAAAAGCGGCAGCGTTAGCGAAGCAGAAGGCATCAGAAGGCGAAGAAATATCGGAAGAGGACAAAGCGAAAGCGAAGGCAAAAGCGGCGGCAGCAGCGAAAGCAAAAGCAGCCGCGTTAGCGAA